>NZ_JBHYZP010000025.1:98002-154903 GCF_042752355.1 Streptomyces sp. NPDC059255 | reverse complement strand
GTGCAGCCCCCGCCGCCGCCCGGCGCTCCGGGCGTCCCGGGCGGCACCCCGCCGCCCGCGCCGCAGGCTCCGTCGCCGTCGGGTCCGGGGACACCGGGCGCCCCGGCCGGTGGCTATCTGCCGACGCAGCTCGCGCCGAGCATCGGCTCCAACGTCCCGCGGCCGCCCGGTCCGCCGGGCGTCCCCGGCACCCCGCCCGGTACGCCCCCGGGCACGCCTCCCGGTACGCCCCCGGGCGGCGTGCATCAGGCGGCCACGATGTTCGCGGACCCGAGCCAGGGCGGCCAGAACCCGCTCGCGGGCCCGCCCGGCGCGCCCCGGCCCCCGGGCCCGCCCGGCGCTCCGGGAGCACCTGGCGCGCCGGGCGCCCCCGGTACGCCGCCCGGCGGTGTGCACCACGCCGCGACGATGCTGGCGGGACCGGGGCAGCAGGGCGGCCCCGTACCGCCGTCGGCCGCCCGGCCGCCGGGCCCGCCCGGCATGCCGCCGGGGATGCCGCCGGGCGCCCCCGGCCCCGTACCGCCCGGTCCTGTACCGCCGGCGGCATACGGCTACCCGCCCCAGCCGTCCGGGCTGCCGACCGTCGGTCCGGGCTACCAGGCCGTGCTGCGCTACCGCGCGCCCGACGGCTCCGAGGCGCAGATCATCCGGCGCTCGGCGCCCGGCACCCCGCATCCCGAGTGGCAGATCCTGCACGAGCTGCGCGGGATGAACGTGCCGCCGCAGCAGGTGCTCGAACTCCACACGGAGCTGGAGTCGTGCGAGCTGCCGGGCGGTTACTGCGCGCGGATGATCCGGGAGACCTGGCCGCAGGTCCGGATCACCAGCGTCGCCCCGTACGGTCAGGACCACGCCAGCCGGCAGCAGGGCATGCAGCATCTCCTCACCCACCAGGGCGAGTTGCACCAGGTCGCGGACGGTCCCGCGCGCCCCGCGCCGGTCCGGGCGCCGCTGCCGCAGGTGGCGCCCGCGCCGCCGGTGCCGCCGGAGGGGATCGCGCAGGAACTGGCGGGGGCGTTCGGCCCGGGGGCCATCTGCCGGTTCGACCAGCGCGCCGTGTCCCGGCAGGGCGTGCCGGACCTGGTGGCGCGCACGCTGGTGTGGGCGGGGCTGCCGGCCGACTTCGGGCCGTTCTTCTGGGCGCAGCCCCCGCAGCCGGTGGTGCCGACGCTGGCCGAACTGGCCGCGCAGCGGCAGGTGCAGCCGGCCTCGGACGCGGGCTCGTACCTGGTGATGGGCAGCGACTTCGGGCGGGCGCTCTGCGTCCAGTACGGTACGGCGCACATCATGGCCGTACCGGTGGAGGCGGGTCCCGGCGGGCAGCCGGTGCCGCCGCAGTTCGTGAACACCGGGCTGCCGGAGTTCACCCGCTCCCTGGCGCTGCTGGGGCGGATGTGGCGGCTGCGCTACGGGCTGACCCCCGAGCAGGCGGGCCGCTGGACGGTCGATTTCCAGGCGCAGCTCGCGGCGCTGGACCCGGCGGCCCTGTCGTCGCCGGAGAACTGGTGGTCGGTACTGCTGGAACAGATGTGGGACGGATTGCTGTGACCGTTCGTTAGAACAGAACGCGTCGGCGGATGACCGAGGCGCCCATCGCGTTGCGGTGGGCGCCTCGCTGTACCCGATCCGACCCCGACTTTTATGGCTGTGTGACTACATGACTGTGTGGCTTGCCCCTGAGGGGCTTCAAGATGGGTGGTGCACCGTTGTCGGATCATGGCTTCGTGCCCGTATGGGGTCGTGGTTACCGTCCCGAACAGGTCGACCGGACGTACGCCGAGCTCTTCAAGGAGCGCGACGACGCCCGGGAGCGGATCGTGCGGCTCACCTCCCAGGCCGAGCAGTTGGCGGGCGAGGCGGAGCTGCTGGCGGCGCGGGTCTCCACGCTGGAGCAGCCGACGTACGAGACGCTCGGCCGGCGCGCCCAGCAGATCCTGGCGCTAGCGCGGCAGGAGGACGAGACCCTGCGGGCCGAGGTGCGCGAGGAGTGCGCGGCGGTGCTCGCGGCGGCCGAGGCGGTGGCGGCGGACATCCGCGAGGCGGCGCGCGCCCAGGCCGACGGCATACGGGCGGCGGCGGAGGCGGACGCCGACCGCGTGGTGGGGGCGGCGCGGGACGCGGCTGACGCGACGCGCGGCGAGGCCCGCGACGAGGGCGCGGAGCGCCGGGCGGAGGCGGTCGCGGAGCTGGACGAGGTGCGCCGGCGCACGCGGCGGTTGATCGAGGAGCTGGAGCAGAAGCACACGGAGCGGCTGGCGGCGACGGAGCGGGAGTCCACGGCGCGGGAGGCGGCGCTGGAGGCCGAGTCGGCCGAACTCGTCGCGCAGGCGCAGGCGAAGCTGGTGGAGGCGCAGCGCGGGCTCTCTGCGGCGGGGGAGCAGGCGCGGCACCGCCAGGAGGACGCGCAGGACCAGGCGAGCGAGCTGATGGCCCGGGCCAGGGCGCGGGCGGACTCGGTGACCCGGGACACCGAACGGCAGATACGGCTCCACGAGGAGGCGCGCGAGGAGATGCGGGCGCACATGGCGCACGTACGGAACAGCCTGGCGGCGCTGACGGGGAGGGCGCCGACGGAGGAGTGACGGGGTCTCCGCTCGCTGAGGGGTGTGGCTGCTGAGTCGCTGCCCCGCCTGTCCGCGCGGCTGCTAAGGACCCTGCTGGTCGGCGGGCGCGTCCGGGATCACCGGGAAGCGGCGCGGCGCGAGGAGGAGCAGGACGAGAAGGGCCAGCGCGCCCGCGACCGCCGCGCCCACGAAGACATGGTCGACCGCCGTGTCCATCGCCCGGCGCAGATAGTCGGCGGCCCCGGCGCCGAGGGACGCCGGGTCCGCCAGGGCCTGCGCGACACCGTCCACGTCCTGGGGCAGCCCGGGCGTGGGCGCGTTCGCCAGCCGCGCGGAGAGTACGGAGTTGGCGACCGCGCCGAACAGCGCGGCGCCCACGCTCTGGCCGATCAGCCGGCAGAAGAGGATGGACGCGGTGGCCGTGCCCCGCTCCGACCAGCCGACCGTCGACTGCACCCCGATGATCAGCGGAAGCTGGAACAGCCCCAGCGCCGCCCCCAGCAGCAGCATGATCAGCGTCGGCTGCCAGGCGTGGCCCGGGTAGGGGAGCAGGGGGAAGGCGAGCAGGACCAGTGTCGCGAGCGAGATGCCGATGACGGCGGTCAGCCGGAAGCCGATGCGGTTGTAGACCCGGTTGGAGAGGGCCGCGCTGACCGGCCAGCTCAGCGTCATCGCGGAGAGCACGAACCCGGCGGCGATCGGACCGAGCCCGAGGACGGACTGCGCGTACGTCGGGAGGAAGACGGTCGGGGCGACCATCAGCAGTCCGAGGGCGCCGAGCGCGAGGTTGACGGCCGCGATGGTGGGACGGCGCCAGACCCACCCCGGAAGGATCGGCTCCGCCGCCCGGCGCTCGATGACGACGGTGAGCGCCGCGAGGACCGCGCTGCAGCCGAGGAACGCGAACGACGGCGCGGAGAGCCAGGGCCAGGCGACCCCGCCCTGGACGAGCGCGGTGAGCAGGAGCGCCCCGGTCGCGAAGACGCCCAGGGCGCCCGCCCAGTCGATACGGGCCCGGGCGGCGGGCCGCGTACGCGCGTGAGCCTCCGTACCCGTCACGGCCGCGCGCGCCCGGTGCGGCTCGTGGAGGTACTTGACGACCAGCCAGAGCGCCACCGCCCCGACCGGCAGGTTGATCAGGAAGATCCAGCGCCAGTCCGCGTACCCCGCGATGAACCCGCCCACCGCCGGGCCCGCCACCGACGACGAGGCCCAGACCGTCGAGAGCCTGGCCTGTATCTTGGGGCGCTCCTTCAGCGGGTAGAGATCGGCGGCGATGGTCTGCACCGTGCCCTGGAGCGCCCCGCCGCCCAGCCCCTGGACGACGCGGAAGGCGATCAGGGAGGCCATGTTCCAGGCGGTGGCGCAGAGCAGCGAGCCGATGAGGAACAGGACGATGCCGGCGACCAGTACGGGCTTGCGGCCGAGGGTGTCGGAGAGCTTTCCGTAGACGGGCAGGGTGACCGTGACGGCGAGCAGATAGCCGGAGAACAGCCAGGAGAAGACGGCGAATCCGCCGAGGTCGCCGACGATCTGCGGGACGGCCGTGGAGACGATGGTGCCGTCCAGCGCGGCGAGCGCCATCCCGAGCATGAGCGCGGCGACGACGGGCCCGCGCTTGCCGGGGGTGCGCGGGCCGGCGGGTATCGCGCCCGTATGTCCCGCGCCTTTGGCGTGCTCGGTGCCCTTGGCGTTCTCGACGGCTCCGGCGTGCTCCGCGCCTCCGGCGTGCTCCGTGTCCTCGGTGGGTTCCGTCTCCTCGGTACTTCCTCCGGCGCCGCTCACAGGATCCCTTCCCCGTACACGTATTTCGTCGGGGACACCTTCTCACCCGCACCTCGGACGGCGGGAGGGGACGAAACGGAGTATTGGCGTCCTCCACCGGCGGGTGTAGTCCCCTAGGGGTACCTCCTTACTTCTGCCCAGGGGCCGTTCGTCCCGGTGGAGGACGTGTGGGCCTTTCCCGCTCCTTAGGTTGTTCTTACGGACACGGCGGCCCCGCCACGGGGCCCGCGCCGGGGGCTTCCCCACGACAGGGGGGTGGGGAAAACCCCAGGCGAAGACTGCGCCGGGCACCACTGTGTCCGACACCTCGAACACGCCAGACTCGTCCAGGCACGCGCCGGCGACGTCCCCGTAACCACACACGCACCCGCACCCGCACCTACGCACGCACCGACTCATGCGATGCATCAAGCGATATAGGAGACTTACCGTGACAACGGCTGTGACCATCCCCAAGCACGGGGGTACCGGAGGGCGTACGGCCGTCGCGGCGCGAGCGCGGCAGGTCGTCAAGGCGTACGGCTCCGGGGACACCCGGGTCGTCGCGCTGGACCATGTCGACGTGGACATCGCCCGGGGGGAGTTCACCGCGATCATGGGCCCCTCGGGTTCCGGCAAGTCGACGCTGATGCACTGCCTCGCCGGTCTGGACACGGTGTCCTCCGGCGAGATCCACCTCGCCGAGACCGAGATAACCAAGCTCAAGGACAAGCAGCTCACGCGGCTGCGCCGGGACCGCGTCGGCTTCATCTTCCAGGCGTTCAACCTGCTGCCGACGCTCAACGCCCTGGAGAACATCACGCTCCCCATGGACATCGCGGGCCGCAAGGCGGACAGCGCCTGGCTCCAGCAGGTCGTGGACACCGTAGGACTCGCCGACCGGCTCACGCACCGCCCGACGCAGCTCTCCGGCGGGCAGCAGCAGCGCGTCGCCGTGGCCCGCGCCCTCGCCGCGCGGCCCGAGATCATCTTCGGCGACGAGCCCACGGGGAACCTGGACTCGCGGGCCGGCGCCGAGGTCCTCGGCTTCCTGCGCCGCTCGGTGGACGACCTGGGCCAGACCATCGTGATGGTCACGCACGACCCGGTGGCCGCCTCGTACGCGGACCGGGTGCTGTACCTCGCGGACGGCCGGATCGTCGACGAGATGCTGCGCCCGACCGCCGACGCCGTGCTCGACCGGATGAAGGACTTCGACGCGCGGGGGCGTACCTCGTGACCGTCTTCAAGACCTCGATGCGCAACTTCTTCGCGCACAAGGGACGCATGGCGCTCTCCGCCGTGGCGGTCCTGCTCTCGGTGGCGTTCGTCTGCGGGACGCTCGTCTTCACCGACACCATGAACACGACCTTCGACAAGCTCTTCGCCGCGACCTCCGCGGACGTCACGGTCAGCCCGAAGAAGGCCGAGCCGGACGGGGATTCGGGCAGTTCAGGGACCGGCCGCCCCGAGTCGCTGCCCGCCGCCGCGATCGAGACCGTACGGAAGGCGGAGGGCGTACGGTCCGTCGAGGGCGCCGTCAGCAGCATGAGCGTGACCGTCGTCGACGACGCGAACAAGGACGTGGGCGGCAGCAACGGTGCCCCGACCATCGCGGGCAACTGGACCCGTAACGACCTGAAGTCGATGCGGATCACCTCCGGCCACGCGCCGCGCGGCCCGACCGAGGTGATGATCGACGCCGACGCCGCCGAGAAACACGGTCTCGCGATCGGTGACGAACTGCGCACCATCACCGTCACGGGCGACACCAAGGCGAGGATCTCCGGGATCGCGACCTTCACCGTCACCAACCCGGGCGCGACGATCGTCTTCTTCGACACCGCCACCTCGCAGCGGGTGCTGCTCGGCGGGACCGGCCGCTTCACGCACCTCAATGTCACCGCCGACCAGGGCGTCGGCGACGCGCGGCTCAAGCAGGACGTCGCGGCGGCGCTCGGGGCCGGCCCGTACAAGCTCCAGACGCAGCAGGAGGCGGCGGACGCGAACCGCTCCGACGTCGGCTCGTTCCTCGACGTCATGAAGTACGCGATGCTCGGCTTCGCCGGGATCGCCTTCCTCGTCGGCATCTTCCTCATCGTCAACACCTTCTCGATGCTGGTCGCGCAGCGGACCCGGGAGATCGGCCTGATGCGGGCCCTCGGCTCCAGCCGCCGGCAGGTCAACCGCTCGGTGCTGCTGGAGGCGGTGCTCCTCGGGATCATCGGCTCGGTGACGGGTGTCGCGGCCGGGGTGGGGCTGGCCGTCGGGCTGATGAAGGTCATGTCCTCCATCGGCATGGACCTGTCCACGGACGATCTGACGGTGAAGTGGACGACCCCGGTGATCGGCCTGGTCCTCGGCATCGTCGTCACGGTCGTCGCCGCGTACGTACCGGCGCGGCGGGCCGGGAAGATCTCCCCGATGGCCGCGCTGCGCGACGCCGGGACCCCGGCCGACGGGCGTTCCGGGTGGGTACGGGCGGTCATCGGCCTGGTCCTGACGGGCGCCGGCGGGGCCGCGCTGCTCCTGGCGGCGAACTCCGCGAAGGCGAGCGAGGGTTCGCTCTACCTCGGCGTCGGCGTGGTCCTGACCCTGCTCGGCTTCGTCGTGATCGGCCCGCTCCTCGCGGGCGGCCTGGTCCGGGTGCTCAGCGTGGCGGTGCTGCGGATGTTCGGCCCGGTCGGCCGGATGGCGGAGCGCAACGCCCTGCGCAACCCGAGGCGTACGGGGGCGACGGGCGCGGCCCTGATGATCGGCCTCGCGCTGGTGGCCTGCCTGTCGGTCGTCGGCTCGTCGATGGTCGCCTCCGCGACGGACGAGCTGGACCGGTCGGTCGGCGCGGACTTCATCATCCAGGGCAGCAACGGCCAGCCGATCGTGCCGCAGGCCCAGGCGGCACTGGAGAAGACGCCGGACATCGCGCACTTCACGGAGTACAAGTGGGTCGAGGTGGCGCTGACCGCCCCCGACGGCAAGACGGATCGCGTCGGCCTGGCGGCGGCCAATCCGTCGTACGCCACGGACCTGCGCCGTGAGACGGTGAGCGGTGAACTGGCGGCGGCCTACGGCAAGGACGCGATGTCGGTCGGCGACGACTACGCCGCGCGGCACGGCGTCGAGGTGGGAGACGAGATGACGGTGGCCTTCAACGGCGGCCGGACCGCGAAGCTGAAGGTCGCGGCGATCACCTCGGACGACGTGAACGTCGACAAGGGCGCGATGTACGTCAACATCACGACCGTCGAGCGGTACCTGCCGGCCGACCGGGTCCCCAAGAACATGATCATGTTCGCGGCGGCCGAGGACGGCAAGGAGAAGCAGGCGTACGCGGCCCTCAAGGACTCGCTGGCCGGCTACCCGCAGTACAAGGTGCAGAACCAGACGGACTTCAAGCAGAACCTGAAGGACCAGATCGGCCAGCTCCTGAACATCGTCTACGGCCTGCTGGCGCTCGCGATCATCGTCGCGGTGCTGGGGGTCGTGAACACCCTGGCCCTCTCTGTGGTCGAACGCACCCGGGAGATCGGCCTCCTCCGCGCCATCGGCCTCTCCCGCCGCCAGCTCCGCCGCATGATCCGCCTGGAGTCGGTCGTCATCGCCCTCTTCGGCGCGCTGCTCGGCCTCGGCCTGGGCATGGGCTGGGGCACCTCGGCCCAGAAGCTGCTGGCCCTGGAGGGCCTGGGGGTCCTGGAAATCCCCTGGCCGACCATCGCCACGGTCTTCGTCGCCTCGGCCTTCGTCGGCCTGTTCGCCGCCCTGATCCCGGCGTTCCGCGCGGGCCGCATGAACGTCCTGACCGCGATCGCGACGGAGTAGAACGTACGGACCAGGCACGCACGTACGGGTACGGTAGTCACTCCGGCCCCGGTGGACGCCCTCCAACGTCCATCGGGGCCGGAGTGCTGCGCGTTACGAGGCGAGGCGGTCGAACTCGCCTGCTTTTGCGCCGAGGATGAGGGCGCGGAGGCTGTCGGGTGTGGTGGTGAGGATGGTGTCCGGGGTGTCGCTCTCGCGGAGTTTGATGGTGCCGTCGCCGGTGGCGGCAACATAGACGCAGTTGGCGGCCTCGCCACTGTACGAGGACTTCTGCCAGTTGAGGGCCGACACGCGTTTTCCCCTTCTCAGATGTCTTGTGCGACCCGGCGGATCAGAGTCCGGGACGCCGCTGGTTTGAGGCTACAAGCTTCCATGCGGTCCAGAACGGTCCGGTACTTCACCAACTGCGGTGGGGTGTCAAGGAATGCGGAACCGTGATCCGTGTCGAGTTGAACGGTGTCGAGAGCCGGGATGGCTCCGGCCATGTGGTGGATGCCCTGTCCGGAACTGGGGAAGGTGCCCGCGCCGAACGGGATCACCCGGATGGTGATGTGTTCCCGTTCGCTCAAATCCAGGAGGGACTTCAGCTGCGCGCGGGCTACCTCCGGGCCGCCGAAGCCCATACGCAGGGCGGCCTCGTGGATGATCGCCGTCAGAGGAGTCGGATTCTCCCGGTAGAGCACTGCCTGCCGCTTGATCCGGTACGAGACCCGGTGCTCCACATCGGGCGGCGCGAGCGACGGGACCACGTCGCTGATGACGGCATGCGCATGGGCTCGGGTCTGGAGCAGTCCCGGCAGATGGATCACCGCTGCGGTGTGCATTCCGGTGGCGTGGTGTTCCAGTTCGGCCAGATCAAGTGTGTCGGCCGGAAGGATGTCGCGGTACTCCTCCCACCAGCCGCGCGTCCGCCCTCCGGTCATCTCGGCGAGTGCGTCGACCAAGGCCTCGTCCGTGCAGGTGTAGCTATGAGCCATGGCCCGGACCCGGTTCGCGCTCACCGCGAAGTGCCCCAGCTCGACACTGCTGACCTGCGGCTGAGAGGTACCGAGGCGCGCGGCAGCCTTGGTGACCGACAGATCCGCTTGCTCGCGGAGCCTGCGCAACTCGGCGCCAAGGCGCCGTTGCCGTACCGACGGCGGGAAAACCTTCCGAGCCATAGCGTTGCTTCACCCGTTCTGATGTATCGGCATTTTTTGCTGTGTGAATAGTAGCGTCTCGTCTACTGTGTGTAACAGGCCGCTCCAACCGGCCGCGCCACCAGGCGCCTTCGCCTCGCCATGCCCCGGCCCTACCGGGCAGGCGATCACCCTTCTTCAGACTCAGACAGGGGATTTTCATGACGAGCATGCCGACCGCATCGCCGCAAGACCCCACCCCGGAGCTGGACTTCACCCAGGAGGTGTACGAACTTGTACGCGATACCGCACCCCGGCTCTTCGCCGTCGTAGAGGAGTACCGCCCTGGCACGGACGACGCGGACGCCGTGGTCGTCGCGTGGGGCCTGGCGTACGAGAGTGGGGAGGCCGAGGTCATCCATGTCAGCGGCGGGCGCCGGTGGCGGCTGGCGTCGGCGGAGGGCATCATGCGGCATTTCCGCCGGACGGAGGACGGTACGCCCCGCCTTGTGTGGCTCGCGCCGCCCGGCGCTGACGCGGGCGCACGGGAGGGGTGCGCCGTCTGAAACGCGGGTGTGGGTGCGCGGCCGTATCCGTACTCCGCGCGCTGCCGCCGTTACGGGACGACGCTCCCCGGCGTATCCAGCCATACCTGTTCGCCGCTGCGCGTGACGCTCAGTCCGGCGCGGTCGCGTTCCGGCCGACCGCGCTCCTCCCACCGCCGGTAGGAACGTTCCACCTCGTCCCACAGGGAGCGCGGCCCGTACTGGGTGACCACGTACTCCTCGGCCCCCGGGACGTGATCGGCCGCCGCCCAGGACCTTCGGTCGTCCGCCAGGATCCAGAAGGTCGCCTCGCCGCCGCTGTCGTTGCTCCCGGTGTCCGCGTCGACCCTCAAGTGCCAGGCGTCGGGCAGGTCGAGGCCGATGAAGAACAGCGCGTCGGGGTCGCCGTCGAAGGTGAGAGGGGACAGGTCTGTACGCGACTCGACGGCCTCCTCCCGGTGGTGCAGGAAATCGGCGAGATAGCCGCGCTGCGGGCGATTCCGGCGGGTACGCATGAAGGCGGGGTATCCGGTGAAGCGGCCGTGTGCCTCGCCGTCGGCCACATCCAGCACGGCGAAGCTGTACGGGAAGAAACTTCCGCCCCAGGGTGCGACGATCCGGCCCGCAGGGGCCTGCTCGACCCAGGCGTACGGGATCTCGGGCACGGTGTACGTCGCGACGATGCGATCGTACGGTGCCCCGTCCGGCCGGCCGTACTCGCCGAGCCCGCAGACCACTTGGGGATGGAAGCCGGCCGCATCGAGGTTCTTCGCGGCTTGCCGGGCCAGTACCGGATCGAGGTCGATGCTGGTGACACGGTCCGAGCCCAGGCGGTGGGCGAGCCAGGCGGCGTTGTAGCCGGTGGCCGCTCCGAGCTCCAGGACGCGTTGCCCCTCCCGTACCTCCAGGAGTTCCAGCATCTCCAGCATGATGCTGGGCATGGAGCTGGACGAGGTCGGCAACTGGTAGGTGCCTTCGGGAGTTTCGAGGCCGTCGTTGACCTGAGTGATGATCTGAAGGTCGTCGTAGACGGCGGCGAGCCACTGCTCCGGGTTCTCGGCCCGGGAAATCATCGAACCTCCTGCCTCGATCGTGTCCGGCAGGAACAACTCACGCCGGACCGCGCCTACTGTGTCCTCCCATCCGGCGGTGACCGCCCCCTGGGCGGCCAGGATCTCCAGCAGGCGCGCCGGGGTGCTCACGTCAGGTCACTTGTCCTTCTTCTTCGGGGGGTTGGTGACCGGCTTGGTCCATCTGCCATCGCCTTCACGAGGTGACTGCTTCTTGTCGCCCTCGGAACCGCCCTTGCCATCACCGTGCGTACCCATGCATCGGCTCCTCTCTCGAAGCCTCCCGAACGCCTGTAACGTTATGCAGTATTTCATGCGCTCAACGTCACAGGAAAGTCGCTCTTTTGGGTAGGCTACGACCCCGCCCCGCCCCGCCGAGCCGTCCCCGCACGGCCGCCGCCAGGGGGGCCTCGTGGGGGGCGAGCAGCCGCAGCGCCTGGGTGCGGTGCTGCTGGGCGGTAGGCAGGACGGCGTTCAGCTCACCCAGTTCGGCGGTGCGGTTGATGAACCGGTGGATGTCACCGGGTAACTGCCGGGGCACCGGGCCCTCGCGTCCTGCCGCGCCCTCGTGTCCGGGGCCGCCACTTCCGGGTGGCGTGTGCCGGTGGAAGTGGACCCCGCCGGTGACGCTTCCGGCCTGGACGACGTCCTGGGACGTTCCCGACAGCTCGTTGTTCGAGCGATCGGGAACGTCTGACGGGCCGCTGTGCTGATCGATGACTCACTCCGGTTGCGGGACGGGCGCGGGCAGGGGAGCAATTTCACGGGAGAAGAACGAGGCGATGTCCTCGCCCGCTTCGTAAAGCGATCGGATGTAATGCTCCCAGTCATGGACCTTCCGCCGGTCGGTGAAGCGGATCGCGCCCAACGGCCGCCCGTTGTCGGTGTAAAGAATGTTGTAGAGCGTCCGGCTTCCCATCACCACGATTTCCGGAAGCTGCCGCGCCTTCTCGGAGTCTGCCACTTTGTCCGCGGTGACGATCCGTACGCGGTTCCCGCCCAGCTCGTCCTGTTGTACCAGTGAGTGCAATTCCCACTGCACATACGGTGTGATGGGATACTCCACAATACGGACCCGGTGAAATACGTACCGGCGGCGTTCGTTCTCCCGTGCCTTCGCCATGATGGCGCCCCGCCCTTCGGCGAAGAGGCGAAGCGCTTCCTGCCAGTCGCCGTGATGAAGCGCGTCCCTGCTGGGGCTGTTCTGCTCCTCGAAGTACTGCCGCCGCTCCAGCTTCCACGAGGCTCCGTCGTGGATCAGCGCCTGGCGCTCCCTGAAGTCCCGCTTGTAGTCCTTGCTGACGAGGCGCTCACCCAACTCCGGGCTGATTTTCGGTGCCCTCAGATCAAGCATCCGGAATATCCCTTTTCGCGGCGCTGAGCATATTGCCGGGGATCACGACGAGACGTTCGTCCGCCGCCAGGGAGACTCCGGCGGGGAGCTGTGACGAATAGGCCGTCGTCAGATCGCGGCCGATGACCGCGATGTCGCCGTTGTCGAGTTGCCAGATGTCCGGGCAATCGTCGTCGTCCTGTGAATGTCCGAGCTCCTGCGCCGTCCTGCCGAGGCGCCTGGCGAATAACGCGGAAGGGTCTGCTTCCCACGGACGATTCATTCCTGCCCCCGGCGAGAGTTTCAGGCGAAAAGGAATAATAAATTTTACGGGGGCCGACTACGCAAAGCAACATCGCCAGGAGGCGAGTTCTCGCCAACGTCCATCCCCCGTACTCCGTCACAGCCGTAGCGGCCGTCCCCGTCGCCTCCGTGGCTCCGGCCCTGGCTCCGGCCGCGGCTGTCGTACCGGCGTCGTAGGCTGGAGGACCCCCGGCCCGTGCGACGTGTCGGGCCCTTCGCGTTGCCCAGCGCGAGCATGCGACTCACCGCACGCACCACGTGAACCGCACCCGCCCCACCCACCACCCACCCATGGACCCGGACGGAACCCCCTTCATGAGCCTGCACGGTCTGCTCGACGCCGTCATCAAGGACGCGGCGCTCGCCGAAGCGGTGAAGGCCGCCACCGACGGTCACCGCACGCATGTCGATCTGGTCGGGCCGCCCGCCGCTCGGCCATTCGCCGTCGCCGCGCTGGCGCGCGAGGCGGGGCGGACCGTGCTGGCCGTGACCGCCACCGGGCGGGAGGCCGAGGATCTGGCCGCGGCGCTCCGGTCGCTGCTCGATCCGGACACCGTCGTGGAGTACCCGTCCTGGGAGACGCTGCCGCACGAGCGGCTGTCGCCCCGGTCCGACACCGTGGGCCGGCGGCTCGCGGTGCTGCGCCGGCTCGCGCACCCTTCGCCGGACGATCCGGCGGCCGGGCCGGTCAGCGTCGTCGTCTCGCCCGTACGGTCCGTGCTCCAGCCGCAGGTCAAGGGGCTCGGCGAGCTGGTGCCCGTCGCGCTGCGCAGCGGGCAGAGCGCCGATCTGGGGGAGGTGACCGAGGCGCTGGCCGCCGCCGCGTACGCGCGCGTCGAGCTGGTCGAGAAGCGCGGTGAGTTCGCCGTGCGCGGCGGCATCCTGGACGTCTTCCCGCCCACCGAGGAGCACCCCCTCCGCGTGGAGTTCTGGGGCGACGACGTCGAGGAGATCCGTTACTTCAAGGTCGCCGACCAGCGCTCCCTGGAGGTCGCCGAGCACGGGCTGTGGGCGCCGCCCTGCCGGGAGCTGCTGCTCACTCCCGAGGTACGGGCGCGGGCCGCCGAGCTCGCCGAGGAACACCCCGAGCTGGGCGACCTGCTGGGAAAGATCGCCGAGGGGATCGCCGTCGAGGGCATGGAGTCCCTCGCCCCGGTCCTGGTGGACGACATGGAGCTGCTGCTCGACGTCCTCCCCGCGGGCTCCATGGCGCTGGTCTGCGACCCCGAGCGGGTACGGACCAGGGCCGCCGACCTCGTCGCGACCAGCCAGGAGTTCCTGGCCGCCTCCTGGGCGGCCGGCGCGGGGGGAGGCGAGGCGCCCATCGACGTCGGTGCCGCCTCCCTGTGGTCCGTCGCGGACGTCCGGGACCACGCCCGCGAGCTGGGCATGATGTGGTGGTCCGTCTCCCCCTTCGCGGTCGACGAGGAGCTGGGTGACGAGGCCATCACGCTCGGCATGCACGCCCCCGAGTCGTACCGCGGCGACACCGCCCGCGCCCTCGCCGACACCAAGGGCTGGCTCGCGGACGGCTGGCGGACCGTCTACGTCACCGAGGGCCACGGCACGGCGGCCCGTACGGTCGAGGTCCTGGGCGGCGAGGGGATCGCCGCGCGGCTCGACACCCCGGGCGCGCGCTCGGCGGGCGGGCTCGCCGAGATCGCGCCGTCCGTCGTCCACGTGGCGTGCGGCTCGATGGACCACGGCTTCGTCGACCCGGCGCTGAAGCTCGCCGTCCTCACCGAGACCGACCTCTCCGGCCAGAAGGCGGCGGGCAAGGACGGCGCCCGCATGCCCGCCAAGCGCCGCAAGACCATCGACCCGCTGACCCTGGAGCCGGGCGACTACATCGTTCACGAGCAGCACGGCGTGGGCCGGTACGTGGAGATGGTGCAGCGTACGGTGCAGGGCGCCACCCGCGAGTATCTGCTGGTGGAGTACGCGCCGGCCAAGCGCGGCCAGCCCGGCGACCGGCTCTACATCCCGACCGACCAGCTGGAGCAGGTCACCAAGTACGTCGGCGGCGAGGCCCCGACCCTGCACCGCCTCGGCGGCGCGGACTGGACGAAGACCAAGGCGCGCGCCAAGAAGGCCGTCAAGGAGATCGCCGCCGACCTGATCAAGCTCTACTCGGCGCGGATGGCCGCCCCCGGGCACGCCTTCGGCCCGGACACCCCCTGGCAGCGCGAGCTGGAGGACGCCTTCCCGTACGTGGAGACGCCCGACCAGCTCTCCACCATCGCCGAGGTCAAGGAGGACATGGAGAAGACGGTCCCGATGGACCGGCTGATCTGCGGCGACGTCGGCTACGGCAAGACCGAGATCGCCGTACGGGCGGCCTTCAAGGCGGTCCAGGACGGCAAGCAGGTCGCGGTCCTCGTCCCCACGACCCTGCTGGTGCAGCAGCACTTCGGGACGTTCTCCGAGCGGTACGCGCAGTTCCCCGTCTCCGTGAAGGCGCTCTCCCGTTTCCAGTCGGACGCGGAGGCGAAGGCGACGCTCCAGGGACTGCGGGAGGGCGCGGTCGACATCGTCATCGGCACGCACCGGCTCTTCTCCTCCGAGACCAAGTTCAAGGACCTCGGCCTGGTCATCGTGGACGAGGAGCAGCGCTTCGGCGTGGAGCACAAGGAGCAGCTCAAGAAGCTCCGCGCCAATGTCGACGTGCTCACCATGTCCGCGACCCCCATCCCCCGCACGCTGGAGATGGCCGTCACCGGCATCCGGGAGATGTCGACGATCACCACGCCGCCGGAGGAGCGGCATCCGGTGCTCACGTTCGTCGGACCGTACGAACAGAAGCAGATCGGCGCGGCCGTACGGCGCGAGCTGCTCCGCGAGGGCCAGGTCTTCTACATCCACAACCGGGTCGAGTCGATCGACCGCGCGGCGGCGAAGCTGCGCGAGATCGTCCCCGAGGCGCGGATCGCGACGGCGCACGGGCAGATGGGCGAGGCTGCCCTGGAGCAGGTCGTCGTGGACTTCTGGGAGAAGAAGTTCGACGTGCTGGTCTCCACGACCATCGTCGAGTCCGGCATCGACATCTCGAACGCCAACACCCTGATCGTGGAGCGCGGCGACAACTTCGGCCTCTCGCAGCTCCACCAGCTCCGCGGCCGGGTCGGGCGCGGGCGCGAGCGCGGTTACTCGTACTTCCTCTACCCGCCGGAGAAGCCGCTCACGGAGACCGCGCACGAGCGCCTGGCGACCATCGCCCAGCACACGGAGATGGGCGCGGGCATGTATGTGGCGATGAAGGACCTGGAGATCCGCGGCGCGGGCAATCTCCTGGGCGGCGAGCAGTCCGGCCATATCGCGGGCGTCGGCTTCGACCTGTACGTACGGATGGTGGGCGAGGCGGTCGCGGACTACCGGGCGGCGCTGGACGGCGGGGAACAGGAGGAGCCCCCGCTGGAGGTCAAGATCGAACTCCCGGTGGACGCGCACGTCCCGCACGACTACGCCCCGGGCGAGCGGCTGCGCCTCCAGGCGTACCGCGCGATCGCCTCCGCGAACACGGAGGCCGACATCACCGCCGTACGGGAGGAGCTCACCGACCGTTACGGCAAGCTGCCGGAGCCGGTGGAGAACCTGCTGCTGGTGGCGGGGCTGCGGATGCTGGCGCGGGCGTGCGGGGTGGGCGAGATCGTGCTCCAGGGCTCCAACATCCGGTTCGCCCCGGTGGAGTTGCGGGAGTCGCAGGAGCTGCGCCTGAAGCGGCTGTACCCCCGTACGGTCATCAAGCCGGCCGTCCACCAGATCCTGGTCCCGCGCCCGACGACGGGCAAGATCGGCGGGAAGCCGACGGTGGGGCGGGAACTGCTGGCGTGGACGGGGGAGTTCCTGACGACGATCCTGGGCTGAGACCGGGTCTCTCACCTGCGCCGGGCCACCGGTCGCCGGGACTTTTCCACAGGCTCCCGCGCACCGGCCGCCGGACTTGTCCACAGGCCCGGCGGCCGGTCCGCCGCCGGTGACAGACTCCGTTCATGACGACTTCGGAGAAGATCACCGCGTCCGACGCGGGAACGTGGCGGCTCGGCGACCTGACCGTCAACCGGATGGGGTTCGGCGCGATGCGCCTGACGCAGCACGGAGCGGCGTTCGGGGCGGACACCACCCCGAGCGACCGCGGCCGGGCGATCGGGGTGCTGCGCCGCGCGGTGGAGCTGGGGGTGAACCACATCGACACGGCGGCGTTCTACTTCTCGCCGCTGCGCTCGGCCAATGAGCTGATCAACCGGGCGCTCGCGCCGTACCCGGAGGACCTGGTCATCACCACCAAGGTGGGGCCCGGACGGGACCACACGGGGGAGTGGGCGTGGGCCGACACGCCGGGAGAGCTGCGCGGCCAGGTCGAGGAGAACATACGTCAGCTCGGCCGGGACCACCTCGACGTGGTGAATCTGCGCACCGGGGGAAACCGCTCGATCGCGGAACTCTTCGGGGCGCTGGCCGAGTTGCGGGACGCCGGGCTCATCCGCCACCTCGGGGTCTCCAACGTGACACCGGAGCAGCTCGCCGAGGCGCGGGCGATCGCGCCGGTGGTCTGCGTGCAGAACGCGTACGGCATCGGCGCGGCGGACGGCGACGCGCTCCTGCGCCTCTGCGGTGAGCAGGGCATCGCGTTCGTGCCGTTCTTCGCGATCGCGGGCCAGGGGCGCGAGGCGGGCACGGGCGCGGCGGAGAGCGCCGAACTCCTCGCCGTCGCACGGGCGCACAACGCCTCACCCCAGCAGATCCGCCTCGCGTGGACGCTGACCCGCGGCTCTCACGTCCTGGCCATCCCGGGCACCGGCAACCCGGACCATCTGACGGCGAACGTGGCGGCGGGCGCGCTGCGCCTCACGGACGAGGAGCTGACCCTGCTGGAGGGGCTTCACCTGGGCAAGGAGGGCGACTGACGACACCGTGTCAGGCGGGCGGCGCCGCGTCGTGTCGCTCCCCGCATCCGGGAGCAGCTCGACGCGCGCAACGAGGCGCTGCGCGCCCGCACCACCCTCCCCTCGGACAGCCAGGGCCGTGCGGCCCACAGCGCTCTGGCCCTGCCCGACTACGGGCCCGTGCCCGGCTCCGTGCGCGGGCGGTACGTGAGCAGGCTGTGGAGGGCCGCGCCGGCCGTCGTGGTGAGAAGGAGCGCCATGTCGGCGAGGAACTCCAGGCCATGGGTCTCGTCCGGGGTGAGCGCGATCTGGGCGACCCACGCGACGGTCACCGCCGTGAACGCGCCGGAGATCAGCCAGTGCGCGCGGCCGCGCCGCCGGATCGCGATGACCAGGGAGGGCACGAACCCGAGGATCCCGAGGCTCACCACGGGCACGGCGGCCAGCAGGGCCCGGGGCGCGACCGCCTTCAGCGCGGTGGTGCGCGTACGAGGGGCGGGCGTCAGCAAGGCCGGTGGCGGGATGGCGGGGGCCGGGGGCGGTGTACCGGTGGCGATGGGTTCCACGGACGGATTCCTCTCGAACAGGTACACGGAGGGAGAAGCCGCACGATACCTCTGCCCCGGCGCGGCCGGCCCGAACCGCGCGCCTCCCGCCGTAGCCCCCGGGAGCCCTCCGAATATCCTGACGCTCCGTCATATCCGCACGTGGGGAGCGGTTCTGGCGCCCCGGAGACGTTAAGGTTCCCAGGTGAGCAGAGTTGACGAACACATAGCAAGAACCTTTCTCCGCGGCGGCGCCCTCGCCCTCTCCGTCCTCGCGCTGGCGGGCTGCGCGGAGGAGCCCGAGTCCGGTGCCAAGCCGTCCGCGTCCGCGTCCGAGTCGGCGACATCGGGCGCGGGCGGTACGGCCGGCAGCGGCGGCGGCAGCGCCGACGCCGGGGAGTTCGGGGTCAGCCCGCTGGCCAACGACGACGGTACGAAGCCGGGGCTGGCACCGCTCACCTCCGACGCCGACAAGGAGACCGGCCTGAAGGTCATCGAGGAGGTGACCACCAAGAGCCGCGGCTCCAGCTCCGGCTACGACCGGAAGAAGTTCGGCTACGCCTGGATGGACACGGCGGACGGCGTGCCGCTGGCCGGCAACGGCTGCGACACCCGGAACGACCTGCTGGCCAGGGACGGGAAGGACCTCAAGTACCGCTCGGGGTCCGACTGCATCGTCATCTCGATGAACCTGAACGACCCGTACACGGGCAAGGAGATCGAGTGGCGCAAGGAGGCGGCGGCCAAGGTCCAGATAGACCATGTGATACCGCTCTCGTACGGCTGGCAGATGGGCGCGTCCACGTGGGACGAGGCCAAGCGGAAGCAGCTCGCCAACGATCCGCTCAACCTCGTCCCGGTGGACGGCCCCACCAACGGCTCCAAGAGCGACTCGGGGCCGGCGTCCTGGCTCCCGCCGAGCGAGGAGATCCGCTGCTCCTACGCCGTACGGTTCGCGCAGGTCGCCCTCAAGTACGAGCTGCCGGTGACCACGGCGGACAAGACCACCATGCGGGAGCAGTGCGAGGCCTGATGTCCGCGCGCCGCGGCCGGCTCTGAGAGGGGGCGGCGGAGGGGACGGACCGGTGCCGGAGGTGCGGGGCCGTGGTCAGGCGCGGGCCCGCAGGAAGGCCGACGTGGAGACCTGTCCCAGCATCTCCAGCCGCGAGTCGCCGCCCGCCAGGTGCTTCTCGGTGGCCTCCTGGACGCCCTGCCAGCGGGCGTCGCCGAAGTCGTCCAGGACGACGATCCCGCCCGGCGCCACGATGTCCTCGACCCACTCCAGGTCGGCGAGGACGCCCTCGGCGGAGTGGTCGCCGTCCACGATGATCACGCCGTACTTGCGGTCGGAGACCGCTTCCCGGACCTCCGGGTCGCCCGAGAAGCCCTGGTGCACCCGCGCCTCGGCGCCCGGCTTGCCGCCCAGCGCGAGGTTGGCGCGTACGACGTCCATCCGCACCGGCGTCCCCGTCGGGTCGGCGCCCTCCTTCGTGCCCGGCTGGAGCTGGCTGCCCACGAGCGGGTCCACGATGGTCAGCCGGGCCTCGGTGCCGGCGCGGTGCAGCATCCGGACCAGCGAGGCCGAGAACAGGCCGTACAGCGTGCCGATCTCCAGGACGTCCTCGTTCGGCGGGTCGAGCAGCGGCACCGTGGCGAGCTTGCCGCACACGTTCGACGTGGATCCGGCGAGCCGGCCCAGGGCCAGCGACTCCAGGGCGATCAGCTGGCGGAAGGCGACCGTGACGTTGCGGCGCGCGCTCCCGGCGTCCTCCCCGGTCACCTGCGCGATCTGGCGTACGAGGCCGTCGATCTGGCCGCGGGTGGGCAGCCGGGGCCCGCTGCGTCCCGTCTTGTCGAACAGCAGGCTGATCGCGTACTGCTCTCCGCGCAGTTCCGCGATCTGACGCTTGAGCGTGTCGATATCGGAACGCAGTGGCCCCTGGGACCGCCGGGTGCGCTGGTCGATGAGGGTGGCGGCCGGACGGAGGATCCGCTTCGCCAGCCGGTTGCTGAGGAGAGAAGACATGCGCCGGAAACTACGCCTCGTCAGCACGGGGCGGACCACACTTCGGTGCTCACTGGGTGAAGGGTTGGTGTCGGGGAGGCGACGCGGACAAGTGGATCGTCGGTGATGCGTTCGTCACGGGGCGGGGACCCCCGCTGTGACACACTCCTGAGGGTGGTCACCGCGCTGTCCGGGGGTACGGAGGGTGACGCCCCGAGCGGTCGTGAGGAGTGCGTACGCGGATGACGGTCCGGATCCAACTGGTGCGGTTCGCGCTCGTGGGGGCGGCGAACACGGGCACGTACTACGCCTTCTACCTGCTCCTGCTGACCCGGCTGCCGTACGTCGCCTCGCATCTCGTCGCGTCCGGGCTGAGCATGATCGGCTCGTTCTTCCTCAACAGCTGGTTCACCTACCGGACCCGCCCCACCTGGCGGAAGTTCCTGCTCTTCCCGCTCACCAACGCGGCGAACCTCGTCATCACGACGGTCGGTGTTTATCTCCTCGTCGACGTGCTGCACCTGGGCAGCCGGTACGCCCCGCTGATCGCGGCGGGCGGGGCGGTCCCGATCACCTTCCTGGTCTCGCGGGCGATCATGCTTCCCCGCGACCCGGCCCGCGACCTTCCCCGCGACCCGGCCGGTGACCCGGCGCCCGCCGGGTCACCGGGTCACGGGTCCGCGGCCGCTACGGCGCCGGCGGAGCCGGCAGGGAACGGGCGGTGAAGGCGGGCGCGCCCGAAGCGCCGTCCGCCCCGGTGCCCGGTGCCGCCTTCGCGCTGCGCGAGAAGCGCAGGTCCAGGGAGTAGACCCGGGTCTGGTTGTCCGCGTTACGGAACAGGTAGGCCCAGGTCGGCCCCGACGCGTCGGTGTACGCGAACGCGGTCGGCTCGGTGGCCGCCTGTTCGGTGCTCGGCTGCTGCCAGGGCCGCCAGACGCCCGTGCCCTGGGTGGTCTCGCCGGTCTCGTGAATGGTGCCGTCCGTACCGAGCACCAGGACCTCGGTGACCCCGCTGGTCGGGCTGATCACCGCGGTGGGCGAGCCCTTCGCGGTGACCCCGTCGATCGGGGACCACGCCTCGTACGCGCCGCCCTCGGCGGACTGGGCGGCCGTGACGACCGTCCCGTTGCCGTCGGTGGCGAAGACCCGCAGCCGGTAGCCGGGGTAGACGACGACCGCCGGGGTGCCGGTGACGCCCTGCGCGCCGAGCGCGCTCCACGCGGAGAGCGTGCCGGCCTCCTTGAACAGCGCGGTGCTCAGCACACCGGAGGCGTTCCGCCCGAAGAGCTGGATCCCGTCCCGTACGGTGACCGCCGTGAACGGGCCGGTGAAGCCCGAGCCGGCCAGCGGCATCCACCCCATGAAGTCGACGTTGGCGCGCTGCTGGATCCGGTACCAGGGCTTGCCGTCCGCGTCCGCCGCGAACTGGACGAGCAGCCCGGACGGGGTCGTCCCGGTGACGGCGTGCTGGGCCATCGCCCCGCCGAGGTTGATCCAGTTGCCCCAGTCCGCGGACGACGCGGCGGTCTGGTTGAGCTGCCAGACGCTGCCCGAGGTGTTGTGCGCGCTCAGCACGACGCGGCCGTCGGCGTGCGAGGCGAGGGACGGCTGCCCGGTGAAGGCCTCGTTGCCGGAGACCGTCGACCACTTGACGCTGTTGAAGTCGGACGGGTCGGACTGCCTGCCGTGCACCAGCCGGCCGATGTTGTCGGTGTACGCGTACTCCAGCGCGCCCGAGGAGGAGCGCATCGCGGAGCCGCGGCTGTACGGCTCCAGCGCCTGGGCCGGCGACGGCGGCGTGTGGTTGGAGTCGAGCCGGCAGGAGTCGGGGGTCGTGGACACCGAGGTGTACGCCGCCCAGCCGCTGCTCTCCACCAGCTTGTTGTAGACGGGGAAGTCCTTCGTCGTCTCGTCGTAGCGGTAGTAGCGGACCTCGCCGTTGCCCTTGACCCGGAACAGCGTGTCCCCGCCGTACGAGCTCATGAACTTGGTGTCGCTCCAGTTGGCGGCGGACACCAGGACATGGCGCTCCAGCCAGCGCTGGCTGGTGTAGTCGTAGCGGGACCGGTAGAGCTTGCCGTCGGCGGCGGCGCGGCCGAACACGACACCCCGGTCGCCGGCGTAGATCGCGTCGTAACGGTCCCAGCCCATGTCGACGATCTTGCCGCCCTCGGCGACGAAGTCGTCGGCGGCGGCGTCGTAGCGCCACCAGCGCAGCCCGCCGCTGTCGGGGGAGAACGTCCAGAGGTTCCCGCCGCGGTCCATGGTGATGTCGTCGGTCCTGGTCCCGGAACGGAACTCGCTGAAGCCGGTGCTGATCTTCTTGTGGTGCACGTCCCAGGTGGCGGTCGCGCTGATGCGGTGGCTGTAGTAGATGCCGTCCGCCTTGATCCCGTAGAACGCGCCCGCGGGACCGGCCAGCATCCTGCCGTAGCCGGACCATCCGGTGTCGATGGTGGTGGCCGTCGGCAGGGCGTTGCCGACGCCCGGTGACGGCATGTCCTGGCGGAGCAGTTTGCCGGCCGTGTCGACCGCGTAGGTCGGGCCGGTGGTGTTGCAGCTGAATGCCACGGCCGCCTGGGCCGTGCCGGGAAGGGCCCCCAGCAGGGGGAACGCGGTGACGGCTGCCATGGCGAGGGTCGTCCAACGCCCGGATCTTCGGGGCGAATTGAGAGTCATGTGCTGGACGCTAGGCGTCGCCGGGTGAACGGTGCGGTAGCGCCCACGTGAACAACAGCCTCTCGTAAGCGGCCAGTTGATGAACCTTTCGTGCCACTCTCGACATGTCCATCACAGGTTCCTCATGCTCTGGCTTGATCTTCCGCTCCGGTGGATCCTTTCGTCTCGGCTCAGTGGGGGGCCCGTGCCGGCGTACCGAAGACACGTGCGGAAATTCTTGATGGCCAGGCTGCTCCGCGGCGGCTGGGCCAAGCTGATCGCGCTGTTCGCGATCGGTTTCGTCGCCGTCGGTACGCTGACCGTGGCCGGCGTGGGCTTCCCGCTCCTCCCCGAGCCGCTGCCCGCCGCGAAGGGGCCGGGGCAGCGCTGGGGCAGCGCCGAGGGCCGGGACCACCTCGTCGTCGACGGCGCCAACCGCACCACCGGGCAGTCGCTGCGCGCCAAGTACCCCCTGGACACCCGGCCCATGAGCCGGCCCGCCCCGGGGCGCAACACCGCCTCCGTCGCGAAGGCGCCCGCGCCCGAGGCCACCGGGTTCGACCGGAGGACCAGCAAGGAGATCGTCTCCGGGCGCGACGCCCGCACCCGTACGTACGCCAACGCGGACGGCACCGAGACCACCGAGCTGTCCACCAACCCCGTCAACTACCTGGACTCCCGCGGCGACTGGCGGCCCATCGACGCCACGCTGACCGAGGCGGCCGACGGCTGGACCAACACCGCGGACTCCGTACGGGTACGCCTCGCCGACCGGGCCGACGCCCGGCGCCTCGCCGCCCTCACCCTCCCCTCCGGCGAGTCCTTCGCGTACGGCCTGGAGGGCGCGGCCCCGGCCGAGGGCAGCGCCCGCCCCACCGCCTCCACCACCGCTTCAACCTCCGCCTCCACCACCCCCACCGCCGACGGCCGCGTCGGCTACGACGACGTGCTCCCGGACACCGACCTCTGGCTGGACTCCCAGGCGGGCGGCGTCAAGGAGACCCTCGTCCTGCGCTCCGCCGACGCGCCCGCCGACTTCGTCTTCCCCTTGGAGCTGACCGGCCTCACCGCGCGCACCGGCGACGACGGCTCCGTCGTCCTCGCCGACGCCGGGGGACGTACGAAGGCGGTCATCCCCGCCGGATACATGGAGGACGGAGCCGAGGCCGTCTCCCACGCCGTCCGCTACGAACTGGTCGAGCGGGCCGGCGGCGCGAGCGCGCTGCGCGTCTCCGTCGACCGGGCGTGGCTGGCCGACCCGGCGCGCGTCTTCCCCGTCCTGGTCGACCCGTCAGTCGAGACGAACACCGCCACCACCTCGATGTACGTCACGCCCGGCGGCTCCGTCGTCGGCTCGAACGAACTGCGCGTCGGCAAGGGCCCGTCCGCCGATACGATCACGGCCTCGTACCTCGGCTTTCCCTCCCTCACCACCGAGCTGAAGAACCACAAGATCTTCGGCGCCCAGCTCCAGGTCGTGAACTACGACGCGGCCTCCTGCAAGGCGCGCCCCGTCACCGTCCACCCCGTCACCCAGGCGTGGACGGCGAGCACCGGCACCGGCACCGCCTACCCCGGCCCCTCGGTGGGCGCATCCCTGGCGTCGAAGTCCTTCGCGTACGGGTACATCCCCGTCGGCTCGTCGTCCTCGGCCTGCCCCGCCGCCGGTGAGCTGTTCGACCTCGGCAAGGGCGGCCGGGACCTGGTGCAGGGGTGGGCGGACGGCAGCCGGCCCAACCACGGTCTGTCCCTGCGCGCCTCGGCCACCGACGCGCTCGGCTTCAAGAAGTTCACCGGGCACGCCACCGCCAACCCGCCGAAGCTGTTCGTCACGCACTCCCCGTACAACGCGACGTACACCTTCCCGAAGCCGGTGCCCGACCCGCCGGTGCTCCAGAACCAGGCGGGCAAGGTCAAGGTCACCGTCACCAACAAGGGCGCCGAGACCTGGACGGCGAGCGGCTACTACCTCGCCTACCGGGCCTTCGACTCCAAGGGCAAGCTCGTCACGCAGCAGCGCGCCGCCAACGTCACCGGCCAGGTCGCCAACGGCGGCCGGATCACCTTCGACGCGACGATCAAGGCGCTGCCGCCCGGCACCTACATGCTCGACTTCACGATGGTCCGCACCGGCGGCAAGGTCTTCACCGACGAGCAGGTGGCGCCCGGCCGGCTCGTCCTCCAGGTCTTCGACATCGCGCCCGTGGTGAAGGAGCAGTTCCCGCCCAACGGCTACCAGGCACAGACCCTCACCCCGCAGCTCTGGGCGAGCGGGGTCGACGTGGACGCGCCGCCCGGCTCCTCGCTCCAGTACAAGTTCGAGATCTGCACCGCCGACAAGGACGGCAAGCCGACCGCCTGCACGACCTCCGCGTACCAGACGGGCTCCGCCTACACCGTGCCCGCCGGGCGGCTGACCTGGGGCACCACCTACCTGTGGCGCGGCTTCGTCAAGGACGCGTCGAACGAGGTGCCGACCGCGCAGGTCGCGCTGGTCGCCGCCGTGCCGCAGCCCGAGATCACCTCGCGGCTCTCCGAGGCGCAGGGCAAGGAGTTCGACCCGAACGCCGGTAACTTCACCACCGCCGCCGTCGACGCCTCCGTGGCCGGGACGGGCCCGGACCTGACGCTCGTACGGACGTACAACAGCCTGGACCCGCGGCGCGACGCCGCCTTCGGCGCGGGCTGGTCGACGCGGTACGACATGCGGCTCACCCCCGACGGCGACGGCACGGGCAATGTCGTCGTCCGCTACCCGGACGGCCAGGACGTCCGCTTCGGCAGGAACGCCGACGGTACGTTCGCGCCGCCGCCCGGCCGGTTCGCCAAGCTGACCACGGACGCCACCGCCGGAACGTTCCGGCTCCAGGACAAGTCCGGCACGGTGTACGACTTCAGCTCCGCCGGGCTCCTGGTCAAGATCACCGACCCGTTCTCCACCGCCGTCACCTACACCTACTCGGGCGGGAAGCTGTCGACGGCCGTCAACGCCCGCACCGGCCGCTCCCTCACCTTCACCTGGACCGGCGCCCACGTCACCAAGGTCGCCACCAACGCCGTCGACGGATCGGCCCTGAGCTGGACGTACACCTACACCGGGGACCGGCTGGACACCGCGTGCGACCCGGCGGGCGGCTGCACCCGGTACGGCTACGGCACCGGCAGCCACTACCGCACCACCGTCCTCGACGCCCGCCCCGAGTCGTACTGGCGGCTCGGCGAGGCGGAGGGCACCGCCGCGAACAGCGCCGTCGAGGTCAACCTCGGCAAGGACCGCGGCACCTACACCGACGTCACGCTCGGCGCGGCGGGCGGCATCGCCGGCGACCCCGGCACGGCCGCGGGCTTCAACGGCACCACCTCCCGCGTCGACCTGCCCTCGGGCACCCTCAAGAAGAGCCGGGACGCGGCGGTCGAGGTCTGGTTCAAGACCATCGCGTCCGGTGTCGGCGGACCCCTCGTCGGCTACCAGAACAAGGCATGGGGCACCGCGCCGACCAGCGGCGCGCCCCTGCTCTACGTCGGTACGGACGGCAAGCTGCGCGGCCAGTTCTGGACCGGCACCGCCGCCCCCATCACCGACATCACCAAGAACGTCAACGACGGGAACTGGCACCACGCGGTGCTCTCCGTCTCCGGCTCCACCCAGAGCCTCTACCTGGACGGCAAGCTCTCCGGCACCCTCACCGGACAGCTGAGCCAGAACGACCTGACGTACAACCAGATCGGCGCGGCCCGCCCCGCCTCCCCGGCCTCCTGGCCGGGCTGGGGCGCCACCGCCGCCAAGTCCTTCGCCGGGAGCATCGACGAGGTCGCCGTCTACCACCACCCGCTGGGCGCGGCGGCCGTCTCCGGCCACTACCGCGAGGGCGGACGGGCGGCGGAACCGCTGACCTCGACGACCCTGCCGTCCGGCCGGACCGCCGCCGAGATCCAGTACGACGCCTCCCGCGACCGGGTCGAGGAGTACACCGACCGCAACGGCGGCACCTGGAAGATCGGCACCCCCGCGGTCTTCGGCAACGACCGGGAGCTGCGGCGCACCGTCGAGGTCCACGACCCGCTGGACGCCCCGTACTTCTACGAGTACGACGGCCTGACCTCGCGGATGCTGCGCTACGGCGAGCCGATGGCCCTCGGCGTCCGCGAATCCGGCACGCCGTCCGGGACCGATCCGCCGGAGCCGCCGGGGCAGATCTGCACCGAGCCCGACCCGGGCGACCCGGCGTTCTGCACCAATCCGCCCGGCGACGGCGGCAGCGAACCCGACTTCATCCGGCACCCCGCCGACGGCGTGGCCATCCGGACGTTCGGCTACGACGACAAGGGCTTCCAGACCCGGATCACCAACGAGAACGGGGACAGCGTCGCCCTGGGGTACGACGACCGCGGCAACGTGGTCCGCCGGACCACCTGCCGGAGCAAGGACGACTGCCAGACCTCGTACACCACCTACCCGGTGGCGTCCGGCGACTTCGACCTGCGGGCCGACCAGCCGTCCGAGACCCGCGACGGCCGCTCCAGCGGCCCGACGGACAACACGTACCGCACCCAGTACCAGTACAACGACAAGGGCGCGCTGCTCAGCCAGACCGCGCCCGACGGCGGCTCCGTCCGCCACACGTACACCACCGGCGCCGAACCGGCCGTCGACGGCGGCAACACGGCGACCGGGCTGCCGCTGACCACCACCGACCCGCTCGGCAAGATCACCCGCTACCGGTACTTCAAGAGCGGCGACCTGGCCCAACTGACCGAACCCTCCGGCCAGATCACCAAGTACACGTACGACACGCTGGGCCGCAAGCTCACCGAGACGACCGTCTCGGACGCCCAGCCGGCCGGGGTCACCACGACCTTCACCTACGACAAGCTCTCCCGGGTCACCACCGTCACCGACCCCGCCGCGACCAACGCCGTCACCCTCGGCAAGCACCAGCAGCGGACCACCTCCGCCTACGACGCCGACGGCAACGTGCTGCGCACCGAGGTCGGCGACCTGCTCGGCGGCGACACCACCCGCGTGATGACCTTCGCCCTCGACGACCGGGGCCGGCCCGAGACGGTCACCGACGCCGAGGGCAGCGAGACCTCGTACACCTACGACGTCCTCGGCAACCGGACCTCCATGGTCGACGCCAACGGCAACCACTTCGACTACCTGTTCACCGCACGCAACATGGCGGCGGAGACCAGGCTGCGCGACTGGGAGGACGACGGCGGGGACGACGACGCCACCGTCCTGGAGTCGTTCGCGTACGACATGGCCGGACGCGTCGCCAGGAACACCGACTCGATGGGCCGCACCGTCGCCTACGACTACTACGGCGACGACCTGATCAAGTCCGTCACTCTCAAGGACTTCCACAACCCCGACGGCACCAAGCGGGATGTCGTCGTCGAGGCCAACACCTACGACGGCGCGGGCAACGTCCTCACCGAGACGGCGGGCAACGGCAAGCTCGTCACGCAGTACACCTACGACGCGGTCGGCCGGACGAAGTCCACGGTCACCGACCCGAGCGGGGTGGGCCGCCGCACCACCCTCACCTACGACCTCGCGGGCAACGTGAAGACGTCCGCTTCCTCGGGGCTCGCGTCCAACGTGCCGTGGCCGGTGAGCGTCAACCCGGAGACCGTCAGCTACCTGTACGACGACGCGGGCAACGCCGTCCAGGAGACCGTCGAGAACGGCGCCGCCTCGCGCACCACGAAGTACGCGTACGACCAGCGCGGGCTGACCACCTCACAGACCGACCCGGGCGGCCGCACGACGGAGTTCCTCTACGACGAGCTGGGCCGGCCGCTCGCCACCAAGGCGCCCGAGGTCACCACGGAGTCCAACGGCTCGGCCCCGGCCAAGACCCGGCCCACGAGCTGGACCGGGTACGACACCTTCGGCGCGGCGACCGAGTCCGTGGACGCCCTCGGCAACACCAACCGCTCCACGTACGACCGGCTCGGCCGGCTGCTCACCACCACCGCGCCCGCCTACACGGCGCCCGGCAGCGGCACGCCGGTCACCCCGACCGTCACCAACACCTATGACGCGCTGGGCAATGTGACCGAGTCGACCGACCCGCTCGGCCGGATCACCCGCTACACCTACGACCGGCAGAACCGGCTCATGACCCGGGACGAGCCGACCGGCTCCGGCCCCGGCGACGACCGGGCCCGCTGGTCGTACACGTACACCCGCACCGGCGAGGTCCTCTCGGTCACCGACCCGAACGGGGCGCGCGCCGAGACGACGTACGACGACATGGACCGGCCGGTCACCACGACCCAGCTCGAACGCGCCCCGGAGCCCGGCTCCTTCACCACCCGCAACGAGTACGACGACGCGGGCAACGTGGTGCGGCAGACCGCGCCGGGCGGCGGCGTCAGCCAGTTCGGCTACGACGGGATCGGCCAGCTCACCCGGCTCACGGACCCGGCGGGGGTGGTCACCCAGTTCGGGTACGACATCGCCGGGCGCGAGGTGCGCCGCAGCGACGGCGCGGGCCGGACCTCCTCGAAGCTGTACGACGGGCTCGGCCAGCTCGTCAGGGACGCCGACCTGGACGCGTCCCACAGCGAGCTGCGCAAGGTCGGTTACGGCTACGACCAGGCGGGCAACCTGATCAGCGCGACCGACGCGCAGGGCCGCAGCACGACGTACGCCTATGACGCGCTGGACCGGCTGACCAGCCAGACCGAGCCGGTCTCCGACACGAAGTCGATCACCACGTCCTTCGGCTACGACGCCCTCGGCAACCGCACCCGCTACACCGACGGGCGCGGCAACAGCACCGTCTACACGGTCAACACGCTCGGGCTGCCCGAATCCTTCGTGGAGCCGTCGACCGCGCGCGACCCGGCGCTCGCCGACCGCACCTGGACGACGGCGTACGACGCGACCGGCCAGGCCGTACGGGTCACCGCGCCCGGCGGCGTCACCCGGGAGCGGGAGTACGACAAGGCGGGGAACCTGCTCCGCGAGAGCGGCGCGGGCGCCGAGGCCGCCACGGCGGAGAAGCGCTACGGCTACGACCCGGCGGGCCGCCTCACCAAGGCGTCGTCCCCGAAGGGCGACAACACCTACTCCTACAACGACCGGGGCCTGCTCCTGAAGGCGACCGGCCCCTCGGGCGAAGCCTCGTACACGTACAACAGCGACGGCCTGCTGACCGGCCGTACCGACGCCGCGGGCACCGCGTCCTTCACCTACGCGCGGCAGCAACTGGCCTCGGCGAAGGACCCGCTGACCGGGGTGGAGCAGAGCTACGGCTACGACGGCTCGGGCGCGGTGGACCGCGTCGACTACGGCGCGGGCCAGTCGCGCGCGTACACCTACGACGATCTGGGCCGGCTCGACACCGACACGGTGAAGAGCAGCGGCGGCGCGACCGTCGCGTCCGCCGACTACGACTACGACAACGACGACCGCCTCACCGGCAAGACCACCACCGGCACGGCCAATGCGGGCAGGAACACCTACGGCTACGACCAGGCGGGCCGCCTCACGTCCTGGACGGCGGACGGCAACACCACCGACTACGCCTGGGACGACAGCGGCAACCGGGTCAAGAACGGCACCAAGAGCGCCACGTTCGACGAACGCAACCGCCTCCAGACCGACGGCGACTACACCTACGACTACACGGCGCGCGGCACCCTCGCCTCCCGCACCAGCTCCGGCCTGACGGAAGAATTCACCTTCGACGCCTTCGACCGCATGACCAAGGGCGGCGAGTCCGGGACGGCGTACACCTACGACGCGCTCGACCGGGTCGCGTCCCGTGACGGCACCGACTTCACCTACGCGGGCTTCGCACCCGACCCGGTGAAGGACAACTCGGCGACCTACGGCCGGGGCGCGGCGGACGAACTGCTCTCGGTCGCCGAGGGCGGCCCGGCGCAGCTGTCGGTCACCGACCAGCACGGCGACGTGGTCGGCGGCATGTCCCCGACGAACGGCGCGTCGGCGTCCCTGGCCTCCTCGACGGCGTACGACCCGTTCGGCCGGACCCTCGCCACCTCGGCGGCGGAACCGCCGGGCAGCGCGGGCTTCCAGGGCGACTGGACCGACCCGGAGACCGACCAGGTCAACATGGGCGCGCGCTGGTACGACCCGGGCACGGGCACCTTCGACTCGCGGGACGCCTACACGTACGCGGCGGGCGCGTCGATCCTCGCCAACCGGTACGCGTACGGGGCGGGCGCGCCGCTGGACTTCACCGATCCCGATGGCAACTGGCCGAGCTGCGGCTGGTGCAAGAAGGTCTACAACAAGGTCAAGAACAGCAAGGCCGTCCGTACGGTGACCAAGGCGGCCAAGACGGTGTGGAAGGCCGCGGTCTACACCGTGCGCCATCCGCTCTCCGCGCTGAAGATCGCCACGAAGGCGCTGGGCCGCGCCGCGAGCTGGGTCTATCAGAAGTCCGGGCTCAAGACGGTCGTCAACGCGGTGGCGAGCGCCACCCGATGGGTCGGCAACAAGATCAGCGCGGCAGCGAAGAGCAGCGGCGAATGGCTCAGGGAGAAAGCCGCCGAGGCCCAGCGCCAGTACCGCGCGGCCCGCGCGGCGATCACCCGCAAGGCCAAGTCGGCGGCGGCGTACGTGGCCCGGCACAACCCGATCCCGGACATCGTCGCGGCGGCGAAACCCCTGATGGCGGTGGCCGCGGCGATCGTCACGGCCAATCCCAACCTCCCGGCGATCATCGTCTCGGCGACCCGTGACGTCATCGCGGACGTCGCCAAGGTCACGAACGCGATCCGGGACGCGGCGGTCGAGCAGATGGGCAACGTCGTCGAGACCGTCTCGGCGGCCGTCGACTACGCGATCGACATCGCCCCCGCGGTCTGGGACGGGGTGAAGACGGTCGGCAATGTCGTCGGCGAGGTCACCGGCTTCAACGACATCAAGAACTGCGTCACCAAGGGCGACATGGAGGCCTGCGCCTGGGCCGTCGCCACGGTGGGCGGCCTGGCCCTGGGCGGCGTGGGCGCGGGCGCGGTCCGGGCGGCGAAGGCCGGCCGGATGGGCATGAAGGCGATGAAGTACGCGGACGACATCGCCAAGGCCGGCCAGCGACTCGAAAAGGCCTCGGACACCCTCGACAAGGCCGAGACGGCCGTCTCCTGCGCGACGACGGCAGCGGCCCTGGCCGGCAACAGCTTCCTGCCCGGCACGGACGTGGTGATGGCCGACGGCACCCGTAAACCGATCGAGCAGGTCAAGACCGGCGACGAGGTCAGGGCCACGGACCCGACGACGGGCCGGACCTCCGCGCAGAAGGTCACCGCGACGATCGAGGGCAAGGGCCTGAAGAAGCTGGTCGAGATCACGGTTGACACGGACGGCGCCAAGGGCGACGCCACCGACACGATCACGGCCACGGAGGGCCACTCCTTCTGGGTGCCCGACCTGAAGAAGTGGCAGAAGGCCGGCGAACTGAAGCCGGGCCAGTGGCTCAGCACCGGCGCCGGCAGCTGGGTACAGGTCGACGCGGTCCAGGGATGGACGCAGCAGGCGGCGGTCTACAACCTGAGCGTCGACCGGGCGCACACGTACTACGTGCTGGCGGGGGCCAAGCCGGTACTCGTCCACAACTGTGACGAGAGCAAGTGGACGCCGGACGAGAACTACTCACCCGATGCCATCGAAGGGCGAAGCGCGCAATGGGCTGCGCAGGCAGGTCTGACCAAGAAGCACGACCGGCTCGCCCGTGCCGTGGCGTCGGACCCGTCCTATCCCCAGCGGGTCACAAGTAAAGGGCTCGACTTCTTCCGGAACGAGGGAAACGCCAAGGGATGGGGTGACTGGAAGGACTCGCCCATCTTCGATATGGAACACCTCGGTGAGTACAATCAGGTGCGAGTGATGGTTCACAAAAACACGGGAGAGATGGCCTGGTTCCCGTTGAAGAAGGGTGTGCACGACTACAACAATCCGCAGTACTACAAGTATGGCAAGCGTTAGTTGCTGCTTCGAGTGGCAAACGAAGAGGGAGGGGCGAGATCGGTGAGTGAATTGCATCAAGAGCTTTTGGAGAAGCTCACCGATGCGGGATTCGGAGCTCTTGGAGTGGTCGGAACCCGCGACGATCTCGCCCCCGTTCTGGTGGCGCGGTACGTGACGCAGTTGCATCCGGACGACGGGCGGCAGGACGTCCTCATCGGGCATGACGAACCGAACTTGCGCTCCAGGATCAACGAGGAGTGGGAGAGAGCGGCGCGGAAACACGGGTTGTTCCCGAAGGCGGGGGACGGGCGGCCGGACTTCCTGATCGGCTTGGATGTTTCCGTCGACATGCCGGACGAGTCGGAATTCAAGTCGTACCGCTGGGTGCACGTACGGCTTTCCGAGGGTTGGGATATCGCCGGCGCCGGCTGCGAGAGTGGACTCCTCGGAGCCGGTGCGGACAATCCGACGTTCGTGATGATGTCGGTGGGCGGGGATGTGGTGATGGTCGCCGGGTACTGGCAGATTGGTATCGGATTCTCCGTCGCATCCCGTCCGGAAAAGATTCCGAAGCTCAGGGAGCATGCGAAGCGCATCGCATCGTATGCGCACATCGAAAGTGAGCAGCGGAACTGGGCGGAGCGCTGGCTACGGAATGTGAAACCATGATTCAGCTCTCTCGTCGAGCGGATGCCGCTGAACTGGCGGAAGTCTTGGGCCCAACAGTGGAGACTCGGGCCGGAGGGTGACGGGCGGGCGAACGGGTCCGCGAGCTTGTCGGGGGGCGGTGGTCGTGAGGGTTGCTCAGGGTGCCGCGATGTCCAGGGACTTGCTGGCGAACTTGTCGGCGATCAGCGAGAGCATGACCCGCTTGCCGACCGCGTTGCTGGTCAGTTTCTGGATGAGGCCGCGCGCGAGCAGGTCCCGGCGGGACTGCGGGACGAACATCGGCAGGCCCTCGGTGCGGCCGAGTTCCTGCTGGGTGGTGATGAAGGGCCGCAGCCGCTGCTCCCATTCGCGCAGGGCCCGGCCCGGGTTGCCGGGGTTGCGCTGCAGGACGGTGCCGAGCAGGTCGGCGCCGGCCATGCCGGTGGAGGCGCCCATGCCCGAGTACAGGGTGAGGCACCAGGCGGCGTCGCCGAGGAGGACGACGCGGTCGGTGTGCCAGGTGGGCATCACCACCTGGTGGGTGGAGTCGAAGAGGGAGTCGTCGGCCTGCTCGAACTGCGTCAGGAGGTTCTCCAGTACGGCACCGGTGGGTTCGGGGCCGAAGGCGCGGCGCAGGGAATCGACCGGCGGGCGGCGGAACTGGGCGTCCTCGTCGTCGGTGCGGTAGCTGAAGAGCACTCCGGGCTGGTGGTCGGCGAAGGGGAAGACCCACACGGAGCGGCCCGGCTCCGCCAGGATCACGCCGTCGTTGGGCCGGAATCCGGGTACGGCTTCCTTGAGGATCGCGGCACCGATGATGTGGTGGAAGGGCCGCAGGTACCGCGCGTCCGGGCCGAAGACCAGGCGGCGCACGGTGGAGCGCAGGCCGTCGGCCCCGACCACGAGGTCGAAGCGTTCCGTGCTCTCGGCCGTGTCCCCGCCGGTGGTGGTGCGCAGGGTGACGTCCACGCCCTCGGGGTGCTCGTCGACGGCGACGGGAGTGGTGCCGTAGCGGATCTCGGTCCGGGGCGAGACCTCGTCGTACAGGGCGGCCTCGATGTCCCCGCGGAGCATGAGGCGCGGACCTCCGGGCAGATCGCCGTAGCCCATGCCGGGCTTGCGACGGCCGGTGCGGTCGATGTCGTAGGTCACGCTGGTGAGGTCGCTCCGGTCGCCGATGGCATCCAGCACGCCCATGCGCTGCGCGGTGGCCCGGCCGGTCTCGAACAGGCCGATGAAGTAGCCGGCGGCACGGCGGCCGGCGGCACGTTCGACCAGCACAGGCTCCCAGCCGACCTCGTGCAGGCGCATCGCGGTGGCCAGTCCACCGATGCCCATGCCGACGATCAGGGCGCGGGGCTTGGTCATGACGATCACTCCTCGTGGGGGTGTTGGCTTCTGAGATAGGTGGTGCCGCCGCCGCTCCGGTGTCTGGCCTGTGACGGGCCTTCGTTCATGACGGCAGCCGCAGCGACCTCCACGCACGACCAGGGGAAGCGGAGAACCGGAGAAGTCCACTCCATTTACGCGTCCACCGTAACATGTAAGTGGAGGTGTTATCTCCGGATGGCTGCTTATAGTGGAGTCTCATGAGTCGCAGAACCGTCCCCGCCCCGTCCCCCGGCGACGCCCCGCCCCGCCCCCTCCGCGCCGACGCCGAACGCAACCGCCGGCGCATCATCGCCGCCGCTCAGCAGGTGTTCGCGCGGCGAGGACTCGACGTCACCCTCGACGACATCGCCCACCACGCGGGCGTCGGCGTCGGCACGATCTACCGGCGCTTCGCCAACCGCGAGGAGCTGATCGAGGCGATCTTCGACACCGAGATCCAGCGCATCATCGGCATCGCCGAAGAAGCCCTCACCCACGAGGACCCCTGGGACGGGCTCGTCCACTTCTTCACCATGTCCAGCCAGGACTTCGCCGACGACCGTGGGCTGAGGGAAGTCCTCATGGTCGGCACGCACGGCAAGGACCGGGTCGCCGCGGCCCGCGAACGGCTCTCTCCCGCGATCAGCGCCGTCATGGAGCGTGCGCAGCGGGACGGTTCACTGCGGGACGACATCGAGGTGACCGACTTCCCGCTCATCCAGATCATGCTGGGGGCCGCGACACAGCTCACCCAAGCCGTCTCGCCCGACCTCTGGCAGCGCTACCTCACCCTGATCCTCGACAGCCTCCGCACAAGCCGGGAGGCCCCCACCCCCCTACCGCACCGAGCCCTCAGTCAGCAGGAATTCGACCGGGCCAGGCCGTAACGGTGCTCATTGGGCGAAGGGCGGATTCCTGGGGTGCTGATCAGACCCGGGAGGGGGCGGGGCCACGGCGACCAACGCACCACCGGCCCGCCCCTGTGTAGGCCGAGATCCCGCGTCGGTGTGGCCCGGGCGACCGGAGGCCGGAAACCCTGGCTCCGGTGGTCCGTGCGACGGGGGTGCGGGAGGTAAAAGACCAAAGAACCCAGGGAAATAACCAACCAAACCCCACCTCGCCCGGCTCAGGTCACCCACAAGGGTGATCTCGCCCTGCGTGGCTGGCTTTTGGCGGGTACGGGGAGGCAGGGCTCAGCCCTGACACTCCGTCAGACATGCGACGGCCCCCGGTCGGGACTGGCATCCCGGGCCGAGGGCCTGACCAACAAGGAAGTAGACGCTTCCCCATGGTTGAAGAGAAGTTTAGTGCGCCCACGCGCTCCCGTTGCGCGGCTCGCGGATCCTCATCCGGAGTGATGAAGGTCCACGAATCCCATACCGCCCGCTTCACGGTTGTGGGCAACCACCTCGCCCAGCACCGGTCGTTGTCGCTGACCGCGATCGGCCTGGCCACGCACATCCAGTCACTGCCCGAGGGCTCACCGGTGGACATCCGCACGCTGGCGCGGAAGTTCGAGGAGGGCCGGGACCGGATCGCCACCGCCTACAGGGAGCTGGAGGTGTACGGGTACATCGAACGGCGCCGCGAGCGCACCGGCGCGGGCACGATCGTCAGCCGGACCATCTCGTACAACCACCCCGAGGCGACCCACGCCAGGCGAGAGCGCGTAGGGCCGACGACGTCTCCGCGAGCTGCGGCTGCCCCCGTACCTGCGCCACCGGCCCCTGCGCCACCGGCACCGTTACCGGTGGCGGCACCCCTGGCCCCGGCCGCAGACCCTGCCCCGGTCCCTGTGCCGCCGGAAGGGCCTCGCCGCGCAGCTCCGCCGCTTCCCCGGCCGGATGCGCTTGACCTGGGGCGTCAGCGCATCGCCGCCGAACTCCTCGCCGATCTGCGGCGCGACGCGCCGGCCCTGCTGCTCGCCGAGCGGGACGTACGGCGCCTGGCTCCGGGCGTCGCCGCCTGGCTGGAGCGCGGCGCCGCGCCCGATGCCGTACGCCGCACGCTCACCGCCGACCTGCCATCCGACCTGCGCCACCCGGCCGGACTCCTGGCGTACCGGCTCACCGAACTGCTGCCGCCACCCCTCCCGGCCACGCCCACGGCCGCCGCCGTTCCACGCCCGGACCCCCTCCAGAACTGCGACACCTGCGACCGCGCCTACCGCGCACCCGAACCGGGCGACTGCCCCGGCTGCCTGGCGGCAGACCCGGCGAGCAGGGCGGCGGCTTAGGGGGGCACGGTCCCGGGACACCGGCGTCACATGTATATGGATTTCTGTATAGTCGGAGATGTGAGTGAATCCGTGGCGGATTGAGATCGAACCGGAGGTCCGGCAGTGGCTGGAGCTCCTGACGGACGCGCATTACGACAAAGTCGAACGCGCTGCTGACATGCTCGCGGCCCGGCCGACCACCTTGGCGGAGCCATATGCCCGTCACCTCGGTGGCAAGGTGCGGGAGCTGCGGTTCACCATGGACGGCAACGCTGTCCGCATGACGTACTGGCTCGCTCCTGACCGGCGCATTGTGCTGTTGACAGTGTTCCGCAAGACCAGGCAGCGGGAGACCGCCGAGGTCGAGCGGGCTCAGCAGATGCAGAAGATGTGCGAGTCGGATCACGGCCCTGCCACGCACAGCTATGACCGGACGAAGGAGGAGAACCCGTGAACCACTCCCAGTGGAAGACACGCAGGACCAGGAAGCTTCTGGGGGAATCGGTCGACGAGTCGCGCGCCTACGTCGAAGCCGGGTATGCGTTCGGGCTGGGCCAGGCCGTTTACGACCGGCGCACCGCACTGGGGCTTTCGCAGGCCGAGCTGGCGCGGAGGGCCGAGATGACCCAGCCGCAGATTTCCAACATCGAGGGCGGTGACTCCGTGCCGACCCTGACTCTGCTCACTCGACTCGCCAAGGCCCTGGACGCGTCGATGACTATCGATCTTGACGGGGACACATCCGCTTTCGCCTTCACCCCGCACGATCACCCTCGATCGGAGGAAGCGCCGGCGGTCGGACGACATTCGGCGGCCTGAGGCACGGTCGGGCCGGACAAGCCGAGACAGAACGGGAACCGGCGGCCCCGCGTCGGTACGTGCCCCGATCCGCTCGTGAATCGTTGGTCGAAGCAGTGGCCTGTGCCACGTCCACTGCCTACCATCGATCACTGCAAGGTCTTGTGCATCGCCGCACAATCTCCCCGGGAGGTCCCCTTTGCACCGCCGTCGTCGCACCGCGCTCTCCGTGTCCGTAGCCCTGCTCGCCGCGGCTCCGCTGCTCACCGCCTGCGGCGGTGAGGCCCATCCCGGAGCGGCGGCGGTCGTCGGGGGGCAGCGGATCGAGGTGTCCACGCTTCAGTCCGCGGTACGGGACGTACGGGAGGCTCAGCGGGCCACGCCCGAGTCCGCGCAGCTCATCAAGGACACCGCGCAGCTCAGCCAGGCCAAGCTGAACAGCATGATCTTCGACCGGGTGCTCCAGCGCGCCGCCGCCGACGCCGGTGTCGACGTCAGCCGCAAGGAGATCCAGGAGACCCGCGCGCAGGCCGCCGCGCAGTCCGGCGGGGAGCAGCGGTTCGCCGCGATGCTGCTCCAGCAGGGCGCGCTCTCCTCCGGGCAGATCGACGCGGCGATCAGCCGCGAGGTGCTGCTGAACAAGGTCGCGGGGGCGCTCGGCGCGAACACCTCGACCCCGGAGGGGCAGCAGAAGGTCCTCGCCGTGCTGACGAAGACGTCAAGGGATATGGGCATCGACGTCAATCCTCGGTATGGGAGCTGGGACTACCAGCAGGTGCGGCTCGGCGAGGCCAAGACGCCGTGGATCACCCAGGTCACCCGCCAGGCGCCGGAGCAGCAGCCCACGGACGCCTGACCTTGCCGCCCCCGCGCCGCCCCCGACCACTGCCCGCGTCCGGGCCTGGGCGCCGGGCGGGGGACCGCCGGAGGTAGGTTCGAGAGGTGACAGACGAAGCTTCCGCAGCTCCCGGCCGTATCGTCCTGCTGACCGCCAGCCACCGGGTCGCGCCCGGCCTGCTCTCCTGGCCCGCGTGGCAGACGCTGCACGCCGCAGACCGTGTGGTGTGCGCCGATGCCGGCCACCCCCAGCTGCCGTATCTGCGGGAGGCCGGCGTCGTGGTCGAGCATGCCGCGCCCGGCGCACAGAATCTGGTCGACGCGTGCGCCGGCGGCCGTACCGTCGTGGTGATCCCCTCCGGCGCGGGGGACGGGACCGACGCCGAGCTGACGGACGGCCTCGCCCGGCTGGCCGGCTCGGGCCGGTTCACGATGCCGGACCTGGAGCTGCTGCCCGGCTCGTACGACCTGCCGGGCGCCCGGCTTCTCGATCTCGTCCAGGTCATGGACCGGATCAGGAGGGAGTGCCCGTGGGCCTCGGGCCAGACGCACAAGGGGCTCGCCAAGTACGCCATCGAGGAGGCGTACGAACTGGTCGAGGCGATCGAGGACGGCGACGCGGACGAGCTGCGCGAGGAGCTGGGGGATGTCCTGCTCCAGGTTGTCTTTCATGCCCGGATCGCGCAGGAAGGTCTCTCGGCAGGGGACGCGGGGGAGGACGGGGAGGAGGAGAGCGGGGCGTTCTCCATCGACGACGTCGCGGGCACGATCGTGGAGAAGCTGATCCACCGCCACCCCCATGTCTTCGGCGACGCGAGCGTCGACACCCCCGAGGAGGTCAAGGCGCAGTGGATCCGGATGAAGGCGGTCGAGAAGCGCCGCACGTCGGTCACCGACGGCGTACCGCTCGGTCAGCCGGGGCTGGCCCTCACCGCGAAGCTCGCGAGCCGCGCCCGTACCGCCGGTCTTGAGGTCGCGCTTCCGGAGGGTGAGTCCATCGGGTACGAGCTGCTGGCCCTGGCCGTACGGGCGGACGCGTCGGGCATCGACCCGGAGACGGCGCTGCGCGCGGCGGCCCGTGTATATAGGGACAGGATCCTGGCCGCCGAGCGCGCGCCGGGCGCGTAGCCGCCGGACGCGAACGTGCCGGACGTACGGACGCCGGGCGCGTAGCCGCCGGGCACGCACGCACCGGACGTACAGGCACCGGACGTACACGCACCGGACGGCGTACGCGGGCCGGGGACCGGGGGCCGGGGGCGCGCTCGGGGGCGGTTACGGTCGGGGCGTGTCCGATGCGTCCGAGAAACTTGCGAACAGCGCCGCTCCCACCCTCTTCACCTGGGAGTTCGCCACCGACCCTTACCCCGCGTACGCCTGGCTGCGGGAACACGCCCCCGTGCACCGCACCGAGCTGCCCAGCGGGGTCGAGGCATGGCTCGTGACCCGGTACGGGGACGCCCGGCAGGCGCTCGCCGACGCGCGGCTCTCCAAGAATCCCGTGCACCACGCCGAGCCGGCGCACGCCCGGGGGAAGACGGGCATCCCGGGGGAGCGCAAGGCGGAGCTGATGACGCACCTGCTGAACATCGACCCGCCCGACCACCCCCGGCTGCGGCGGCTGGTGTCCAAGGCGTTCACGCCGCGCCGCGTCGCCGAGTTCGCCCCGCGCGTGCAGGAGCTGACCGACCGTCTCATCGACGGCTTCGCCGAGCGGGGCAGCGCGGACCTCATCCACGAGTTCGCGTTCCCGCTCCCGATCTACGCGATCTGTGATCTGCTCGGGGTGCCGTCCGAGGACCAGGACGACTTCCGGGACTGGGCGGGCATGATGATTCGTCATGCGGGCGGGCCGCGCGGCGGGGTCGCGCGGGCGGTCAAGAAGATGCGCGGCTATCTGGCCGAACTCATCCACCGGAAAAGAGAGAATCCCGGCGACGACCTGATCTCCGGTCTGATCCGGGCCGGTGACCACGGTGAGCATTTGACCGAGAACGAGGCCGCGGCGATGGCCTTTATCATTCTGTTCGCCGGTTTTGAGACAACGGTGAATCTCATCGGTAATGGCATGTACACGCTTATGCGAAATCCGGCCGAACGGGAACGCCTGCAGAGTTCCCTGGCCGCCGGCGAGACGGGTCTGCTGGCGACCGGCGTCGAGGAACTGCTCCGCTACGACGGCCCCGTGGAGATGGCGACCTGGCGGTACGCCACCGAGCCGCTGACTCTGGGTGGGCAGCGGATCGCTGCAGGTGACCCCGTTCTCGTCGTGCTGGCCGCGGCCGACCGTGACCCCGAGCGCTTCCGTGACCCCGACGCGCTCGACCTCGGGCGCCGTGACAATCAGCACCTCGGGTACGGGCACGGCATCCACTACTGCCTCGGCGCGCCGCTCGCCCGCGTGGAGGGGCAGACCGCGATCGCCACGCTTCTGAAGCGGCTTCCGGATGTGCGGCTTTCGGGAGAACCTTCCGATTTGCGGTGGCGTGGCGGGCTCATCATGCGGGGATTGCGCACGCTTCCGGTGCAGTTCACGCCATTGTCCGGCCGATAATTTTACTGACGCATCGTCAATACTGTGACTTTCACGTGATCTCTGCTGCATCGACTTGTGACAAGCATTCGAGTACCGCTACGTTCACGTCGACCCGGTAACACCATGCCGGAGTTGAATTGACAGTCACACGGAAGGCAACCGCATGTCCGGGAACGGCCGACACCGTCGACCTCGTCAGGCCCCAGCTCTTCTCGTCGCCGCCGGGGTGGCCGGATCCGCGATCGCGATCCCGTTGCTCGGAGCCGGCGCCGCCAGCGCGGCGGACTCCTCGACCTGGGACCGCGTGGCGGGGTGCGAGAGCGGCGGCACGTGGAGCGCGAACCTCGCCAACGGGTACTACGGCGGGCTCCAGATGTCCCAGGAGACCTGGGACGAGTTCGGGGGCGGGGACTACGCCGAACGCCCCGACCTGGCCAGCCGCTCGCAGCAGATAGCCGTGGCCGAGAAGGTCTTCGAGGCCCAGGGGGCGCAGGCGTGGTCCAGCTGCGCCGCCGTCTCCGGGCTGACGGAGGCGGTCGGCGGTGCGGTCGGCGGCATCGTGGAGGGGGTGACGGGGGGCGGCAAGAGCACCGATCCGTCCGGTACCCCGTCGGGCAGCCCTTCCGGGGACGCCTATCCGTCCGGTGACGCCGTGACGGACCCGGATGCCGACGCGGACGCGGACGGCAAGACCTCCCCGGACCCCAGCACCAGCCCGAGCCCGGGTGCCACCGGCTCCGCGGCCGGTACGGACGACGCCGAGGGCAAGGGCAAGGACGAGGCGTCCAAGGGCAAGCACCGCGGCCAGGCGGCCGACGAGAACGCCTCGCCGGGCACCGCGGACAAGGAGCGCGCCTCGGGCAGCCGTGCCTCCCGCGGGGCGGGCGGAGCCCGTGACGGGGCCGGGCTCACGGACGGTGTGGAGCGCGAGGTCGAGAAGGTCGTCACCGCGGTCGGCGGCCACCTCTCCCTGGCGAGCGGCGGGCAGAAGGTCGTCGGCGGCTGGGTCTGAGCAGCCGGCAGCAAGACCTGGGAAGCCGCGCCTCCACGACGGAGGCGCGGCTTCCGCGTTCCCGGAGCCGTCCCGGAGCCGCCGCCGAGTCCGTCGCGGAGCCGCCGCCGAGCCCGTCGCCCGTCGGGCGCCCACCGGGCGCGGCCGCGCGGCTTCCCGGCCGCCGTACGCCCGGCTCACCGGTCCCGGCGGTGCGGCGGCCCCACCGTGCCCGCGCCGGGCCGTAGCGCCCCGTTGCGGCGCCCCGCCGCAGGGCCGGGCGTTGAGTGACGCCAGAGCCGGAGCGGGCGACCAAGGTGAGCGGGCCCGGCCCCCGGGTGCCACGGCGGAACGGGTGACTCCGTGACCGGAACGAGAGGCTCCGCGAACCGGACCCAGAGGTTCCAGTGCCGGAACGGGTGAGTCCGGCGCCTGGCCCGCGACCGGAACGTATGACTCCGTGACCGGAACGTATGACTCCGCGGCCGGAGTACGTGACTCCGCGACCGGAGTCGGCGGCCGGGTCGAGCGGTTCGCGAACCGGAGCGCCCCGCTCCAGCGCCGGAGCGGGGGAGTCCGGAACCGGTGCGGGCGAGTGCCGTTGAACGGCGCCCCGTTGACGTCTTTTCCGCTGCGTCCGTCCTGGCCAGGGCCTCCGATCTCCGCCCGGAACGCGGGCAGTTAGCGACTGTATGTCCACTTCTGCGCAAGTGAGACAAGGGTCTCTTTGCCGCAACTCGGGCTCTTCGCCTCGCCGGTTGATCGAATCCGGTCCTCACCTGCAGAAACGTATTGTCCCTCGGAGGAGGTAAGGGCGTTATTTCCTGGATGTGACCCTTTGAACAACCGGCAGGGCTGTGATTACGGTCTGAACCGCTCGCACCGCGGGCCTCGTCGACCGTCACGCCGAATCCTGCCGTCGGTCGGGGGGAGTAATCGTCGCTTCGAGCGCCGAAGGCAGGAGCGGGGGACCCATAGGTTTGCGCCGGGCCCGGCCGTCGAGAGACGGCCGGCGGCCGGCTAGGGGTGAAGCCGCGTGTGCGAACACGCGGCCGGGCAACTCATTGGCCCGAACCCGACAGCTCACCTCGTAGGCGTCGGTGAGGAGATGTGTTCATGCTGCTGCGTTCCAGCAAGGCCAAGCACCGCCGCCCGTCCATGGCCGTCCGCTACGCCACCCTCGCCGGGATCACCGGCGCGGCCGTCGCGGCCCCGCTGATCGGTGCCACCGCCGCCTCCGCCGCCACCGCCTCCGAGTGGGACCGGGTCGCCCAGTGCGAATCCGGGGGCAACTGGTCGATCAACACGGGCAACGGCTTCTACGGCGGCCTGCAGTTCACGCCCTCCACCTGGGCCACGTACGGCGGTACCGCCTACGCCCCCCGCGCCGACCAGGCCTCCAAGTCCCAGCAGATAGCCGTCGCCGAGAAGGTCCTCGCGGGCCAGGGCAAGGGTGCCTGGCCGAGCTGTGGCGTGGGCCTCTCGGGCGCCGCGTACAACGGCGGCTCGGGCTCCGGTTCCGGCTCCGGTTCCGGTTCGGGCTCCAACTCCTCCAGCTCCGGCTCCGGTTCCGCCGGCTCGGCCTCCGGCAGCTCCAGCAGCTCCGGTACGCAGAAGTCCGCCCCGACCCGGCAGGCACAGCCGCAGCAGTCGACCCGTGACGAGGCGCAGCCGGCCTCGCGCGGCCAGAGCCGCCCGTTCACGATCAAGAAGGGGGACGGCGAGTACAAGGTCAAGTCCGGCGACACCCTCTCCAAGATCGCCACCGCCCACAAGGTCAAGGGCGGCTGGAAGAAGGTCTTCGACCTGAACAAGGACATCGTCCGTGACGCGGACGTCATCTACCCGGGTCAGCAGCTCCACCTGCGCTGACCCCTTCTCCCCGGCCCGGCGCGTCACCCCCGTACGCGCCGGGCCGGGCCCCGTTCCCGCCGCTGCCCGCCATCCGGTCCCGCTACCGGCGGGTAGCGGCGGTCCGTGCGAGCGGGAGCGTCTTAGGGGGCGGGCACCGGCTGGCCGATGACCCGGAGCCGGTTAGGCTCATGTCGCAAGGCCAAGAGACCCTGCACCCACGCGTCACATCCCAGAAGGAGATGCTCGTGCCGTCCATCGACGTCGTCGTAGCCCGGGAAATCCTTGACTCGCGAGGCAACCCCACGGTCGAGGTCGAGGTCGGCCTCGACGACGGCAGTACGGGTCGTGCTGCTGTCCCCTCCGGTGCCTCCACCGGTGCGTTCGAGGCCGTCGAACTCCGCGACGGAGACGCCGGCCGCTACCTGGGCAAGGGTGTCGAGAAGGCCGTCCTCGCCGTCATCGAGCAGCTCGGCCCGGAGCTGGTCGGGTACGACGCCACCGAGCAGCGCCTCATCGACCAGGCGATGATCGACCTGGACGCCACCGAGAACAAGGGCTCGCTGGGCGCCAACGCCATCCTCGGTGTCTCGCTCGCCGTCGCACACGCCGCCTCCGAGGCGTCCGACCTCCCGCTCTTCCGCTACCTGGGCGGCCCGAACGCGCACCTGCTGCCCGTTCCGATGATGAACATCCTGAACGGCGGCTCGCACGCCGATTCGAATGTCGACATCCAGGAATTCATGATCGCCCCGATCGGCGCGGAGTCCTTCTCCGAGGCGCTGCGCTGGGGCGCCGAGGTCTACCACACGCTCAAGAAGGTCCTGAAGCAGAAGGGCCTCTCCACCGGCCTCGGCGACGAGGGCGGCTTCGCGCCCAACCTGGAGTCCAACCGCGCCGCGCTCGACCTCATCCTTGAGGCGATCAAGGAGGCCGGTTACGTCCCCGGCCGCGACATCGCGCTCGCGCTCGACGTCGCCGCGTCCGAGTTCTACAAGGACGGCAGCTACGAGTTCGAGGGCAAGTCGCGCTCGGCCGCCGAGATGACCGAGTACTACGAGGAGCTGGTCGACGCCTACCCGCTCGTCTCCATCGAGGACCCGCTCTTCGAGGACGACTGGGCCGGCTGGAAGGTCATCACCGACAAGCTGGGCTCCAAGGTCCAGATCGTCGGCGACGACCTCTTCGTCACCAACCCGGAGCGCCTCGCCCGCGGCATCGAGGAGGGCTCGGCCAACGCCCTGCTGGTCAAGGTCAACCAGATCGGCTCGCTGACCGAGACGCTGGACGCCGTCGAGCTGGCCCAGCGCAACGGCTTCAAGTGCATGATGTCGCACCGCTCCGGTGAGACCGAGGACGTCACGATCGCCGACCTCGCGGTGGCCGTGAACTGCGGTCAGATCAAGACCGGCGCCCCGGCCCGCTCGGACCGCGTCGCCAAGTACAACCAGCTGCTGCGCATCGAGGAGATCCTCGACGACGCGGCGGTGTACGCGGGCCGCAGCGCGTTCCCGCGGTTTCGCTCTGCGAACAATTAAGAGGATGCGCTCTGCGAACGGCTAAGAGGATGCGCTCCGCGAACGGCTAAGAGGATGCGCTCCGCGAACAGTTAAGAGGATGCGTTCCTCCAACGGCTGAGGGGGCGCGTAACCCGGTCCGTACGACGGGCGCTCATCCGCCCGTCGTACGGACGTCCCCGGCCGCGGTCCCGTACCGTGTCCGGGGACGTTCGTACATGACAGGGGAGGCGGGCCATGGCCGGGAACCGGGACCGGTTCTCCACCTCGACCAGGCTGCGGTTGCTCGGTGAGCAGACCGCGGCGAGGGTCTACCGCTCGCAGAACCGCAGGCAGGACCGCCGCTCCCGGCTCACGGGACGCGCGGCCTTCCTCGCGCTGGTCGTCTGCACCCTGGTGGTGGCGCTCGCGTATCCGATGCGGGAGTACGTGTCGCAGCGGAACGAGATCGCCGAGCAGGAGCGGCTGAGCCAGGAGGCGCAGCGGCGCGTGGCGGAGCTGCGCGACGAGAAGGCGCGGCTCCAGGACGACGCGTACGTCGAGCGGCTGGCCCGCGAGCATCTGCACTACCTGCGGCCGGGGGAGACGGGCTTCACCGTCATCGACCCGGAGGCGGCGCGGGAACGGCGCGAGGACGAGGGTGCGGCGGACCGCCCCTGGTACTCGAACGTCCTGGACGGGGTGGACGAGGCGGACCGCCCCGGCACGTAGGTACGTATGTACGCGCACGGACGCACCCGTACATACGTGTTACGTGTACGGACGCACCCCGCCCGGCTCACCCCGCCCTGTTCATCCCACCCCGCGCCTCACCCCCACCCCCGCACGACATGAATCCGGAACGGCAGAACCAGGCAGGCATGAAGACGCCCCCTCCGCAGACCGCACGCACCGAGCCCACCGAGGCGGACGTCGCCGCTTTCAAGGAGCAGCTCGGCCGACCGCCGCGCGGGCTGCGCGCCATCGCGCACCGCTGCCCCTGCGGGCAGCCGGACGTGGTCGAGACCGCCCCGCGGCTCCCCGACGGCACCCCCTTCCCGACGACGTACTACCTGACGTGCCCGCGCGCGGCCTCGGCCATCGGCACGCTGGAGGCGAACGGCGTCATGAAGGAGATGACCGAGCGCCTCGCGACCGACCCCGAGCTGGCCGCCGCGTACCGTGCGGCGCACGAGGACTACCTCGCGCGGCGCGACGCCATCGAGGTGCTGGAGGGCTTCCCCAGCGCGGGCGGTATGCCGGACCGGGTGAAGTGCCTGCACGTCCTGGTCGGCCACTCGCTGGCGGCGGGGCCGGGGGTGAACCCGCTGGGTGACGAGGCGCTGGCGATGCTGCCGGAGTGGTGGGCGAAGGGCCCGTGCGTCACTCCGTGCGCCGGCCCCGCCGGGACGGAGCCGGCGGCGGAAGGGGGTTCGGCGTCATGACCAGGGTCGCGGCCATCGACTGCGGTACGAACTCGATCCGCCTGCTCGTCGCGGACGTCCACCCGGAAACGGGTGAAGTGGTCGATCTCGACCGGCGGATGACGATCGTCCGGCTCGGCCAGGGCGTCGACCGGACCGGCCGGCTCGCGCCGGAGGCGCTGGAACGCACGTTCGCCGCCTGCCGGGAGTACGCGGCGGTCATCGCGGAGCACGGCGCGGAGCGGATCCGCTTCGTGGCCACGTCCGCCTCGCGTGACGCCGAGAACCGCGACGTGTTCGTGCGCGGGGTGGTGGACATCCTGGGCGTGGAGCCCGAGGTGATCACGGGCGACCAGGAGGCGGCGTTCTCCTTCACCGGCGCCACGAAGGAACTGCCGGGGCGGGACAGCTACCTCGTGGTGGACATCGGCGGCGGCTCCACCGAGTTCGTCGTCGGCGACGACCGGGTGCGGGCGGCGCGGTCGGTGGACATCGGCTGCGTACGGCTGACGGAGCGCCATCTCGTACGGGACGGAGCGGTCCTCGACCCGCCGACGCCCGACGCGATCGCCGCGGTCCGCGCCGACATCGAGGCGGCCCTCGACCTCGCCGAGGAGGCCGTCCCGCTGCGCGAACCCCGCACGCTGGTCGGTCTGGCGGGCTCGGTGACGACGGTGGCCGCGATCGCGCTGGGCCTGGACGCGTACGACTCCGAGCGGATCCACCGCTCCCGCATCCCCTACGGCCGCGTCAAGGAGATCACCGACCACCTGCTCGCCGCCACCCACGCGGAACGGGCCGCGATCCCCGTGATGCACCCGGGCCGGGTCGACGTGATCGGCGCGGGCGCCCTCGTCCTGCTCGCGATCATGGAACGCTCCGGCGCCCAGGAGGTCGTCGTCAGCGAACACGACATTCTGGACGGAATCGCCTGGAGTGCCGCAGCGAGCGCGTCGTCCTCGATCCGGTAGGCGACCCGGTAAGCGCCGACTCGTAGCCGGTACTCGTAGCCGGTAAAGGCCCGACGGCCCCGTGAGCTGAACGACGAGGCCCTGCTCCGGCTGGAGGGCGCCGCTCCGTTCGGCGCGAACCTGCGGGACTTCACCGCGCTCCGGGCCGCCGCCACCAAGGTCTGAACGGGCGTGCGCCGGGGGGTGTTCCGCGCTGCCGGGGCGCCCCTCGGCCACCTTGGCGAGAAAGTTCGTGAACTTCTTCACAAGGAAATCGCGTCTCCTGGGGGCCGTACTCGGCCGGGAGGCCCCGCTGTGAGGGGCGCGCGCCGCGCGCACCCTTATACCGGGTGGTTCCGGGCACGTTGCGGTGGCGTGAACCGTGTGGCCGGTTCGGTCCCGGGGGAGGTGCTGAGGGCCAGCTCACAGGGGGTGGGCAACGTCCAAACCAGCCGTCTGGTTCCCCCGGGTGCCATGACCTCGATCACGTGGGCCGCGGAGTGTAGCACAAGGGGGGTCAGACCTTGTGAAGGGGCTCACGAGCACCCCCTCCGAGGGGGGTGGATACTCGATGGCATGAGCACCACGGAGCGTCCCAGGATCCTCGTTGTAGGCGGTGGGTACGTAGGCCTGTACGCAGCTCGTCGCATTCTGAAGAAGATGCGCTACGGGGAGGCGACCGTCACGGTCGTCGACCCCCGCTCGTACATGACGTACCAGCCCTTCCTCCCCGAAGCCGCCGCCGGCAGCATTTCGCCTCGGCATGTCGTCGTCCCGCTGCGACGCGTGCTGCCCAAGGCTGAGGTGCTCACCGGCCGGGTCACCACCATCGACCAGGACCGCAAGGTCGCCACGGTCGCGCCGCTCGTCGGCGAGTCCTACGAGCTGCCCTTCGACTACCTCGTCATCGCGCTCGGCGCGGTCTCCCGCACCTTCCCGATCCCCGGCCTCGCCGAGCAGGGCATCGGTATGAAGGGCATCGAGGAGGCCATCGGCCTGCGCAACCACGTCCTGGAGCAGCTCGACAAGGCTGACTCGACGACGGACGAGGAGGTCCGCCGCAAGGCGCTGACCTTCGTCTTCGTGGGCGGCGGCTTCGCCGGCGCGGAGACCATCGGTGAGGTCGAGGACCTGGCGCGCGACGCGGCCAAGTACTACACGAACGTCAAGCGCGAGGACATGCGCTTCCTGCTCGTGGACGTCGCCGACAAGATCCTCCCCGAGGTCGGCCCGAAGCTGGGCGCCTGGGGCAAGGAGCACCTGGAGGCCCGCGGCGTCGAGGTCTACCTCAAGACCGGCATGGACTCCTGCGTCGACGGTCACGTCGTGCTCAACAACGGCCTTGAGGTCGACTCCAACACCATCGTGTGGACCGCCGGCGTCAAGCCGAACCCGGCGCTCGCCCGTTTCGGTCTGCCGCTCGGCCCCCGCGGCCACGTGGACACCAGCGAGAAGCTCCAGGTCCAGGGCACCGACTACATCTGGGCCGCGGGCGACAACGCCCAGGTCCCGGACCTCGTCGGCCGCAAGGCCGGCAACCCGAACGCCTGGTGCCCGCCCAACGCCCAGCACGCGCTGCGTCAGGCCAAGGTCCTCGGCGACAACGTCATCTCGGGCATGCGCGGCTTCCCGCAGGGCGACTACAGCCACGCCAACAAGGGTGCGGTCGCCGGTCTCGGGGTCCACAAGGGCGTCGCGATGATCGTCGTCGGCAAGATGAAGATCAAGTTCAAGGGCCGGCTGGCCTGGTACGCGCACCGTGGCTACCACGGTCTGGCCATGCCGACCTGGAACCGCAAGATCCGGGTCTTCGCCGACTGGACGCTCGCGATGTTCCTCAAGCGCGAGGTCGTCTCGCTCGGCGCCATGGAGACGCCGCGCGAGGAGTTCTACGAGGCCGCGAAGCCGACCCCGGCGCCCGCCGCCGCGTCGGCCGCGTCGGCCGCGCCCGCCGAGAAGGCCAAGGCGTCCTGACGGCGTAACGTACGGAAAGGGCCGTCCGCCATCCGTGGTGCGGACGGCCCTTCCGCATGCCCGCGGCCCTTCGGCGTGCCCGTGCCCCTTCCGGGTGCCGGCAACCCTTCCGGGTGCCCGTGTCCCTTCGGGGTCCCCGTGCGGTCTTTCTCCGTGGCCCCTTCCGCGTGGCTGTGCGGCGCACTCGCGGCACGTCGGCTGCGGTAGGCCCGCGCCATGCGCCCGCCGTACGCGGGTCGCTCCGACGGACCAGCAGGCCCGTTCTGGATCTTCGCGCCCCGGGCGGGCCGGAGAGGGGTACCGGGCGGGGGTACGGGGCGGGGGTACGGGCCGCATCCGGGCAAAGTGTGTGGTAGATGCAAGTATTTTGCTCTCTCATTGCCCGGCGCCGGGACTGCATCCGTACCCGAGCGGTGTTTACGTGGTGTTGAGCATGTCCGGTATCCACCACCACGGAGGTGTACGCCATGGCCGACGCCGCGCTGCGGCTGACCACTCTTGCCGAAGAGTTGCTGGGGGCCCCGCTCCCGGTCCGTATCCGTGCCTGGGACGGCAGCGAATCGGGCCCTCCCGACGCACCCACCCTGATCATCCGTCACCGCCGTGCTCTGCGCCGTCTCCTCTGGAAGCCCGGCGAACTGGGCCTCGCGCGCGCCTGGGTCGCCGGGGAGATCGATGTCGACGGCGATCTGTACGCGGTGCTCGAACGTCTCGCCGGGCTCCTCTGGGAGCACGACGGCGACGAAGGACCCAAGATCCACCCCGTACGCGACCCCCGGATGCGCGCCGCGGCCCGCGGGCTCGTGGAGATCGCGGGTCCCTGGCCGCCGCCCGCACCGCCCGGCGAGGAGATCCGGCGGCGGCGCGGCGGGGCGCACACCAAGCGCCGCGACAAGGAGGCGATCAGCCACCACTACGACGTGGGCAACGACTTCTACGCACTCGTCCTCGGCCCGTCCATGGTGTACTCCTGCGCCTACTGGGACGCGGGCCCCGGCTTCACCCTCGAAGACGCGCAGCGCGACAAGCTCGACCTGATCTGCCGCAAGCTCGGCCTCCAGGAGGACGACCGGCTCCTCGACGTCGGCTGCGGCTGGGGCTCCATGGCCATCCACGCGGCCCGCGAGTACGGTGCCCGGGTCACCGGGATCACCCTCTCCCGGGAGCAGGCCGCGTTCGCCCGTAAGCGCATCGCGGAGGAGGGGCTGACGGACCGCATCGAGATCCGGGTCCAGGACTACCGGGACGTCAGGGACGGCCCGTACGACGCGATCTCCTCCATCGGGATGGCCGAGCACGTGGGCTCTGCCAGGTATCGGGAGTACGCCGACGACCTCTACGGCCTGCTCAAGCCGGGCGGCCGGCTGCTGAACCACCAGATCGCCCGGCGGCCCGAGCCGGACGAGGGGCAGTACCGGATCGACGACTTCATCGACGCGTACGTCTTCCCCGACGGCGAACTGGCGCCGCTCGGCCGTACCGTCTCCACCCTGGAGGAAGCGGGCTTCGAGGCCCGCGACGTCGAGTCGATCCGGGAGCACTACGCGCTCACCCTGCGCCGCTGGGTGGCCAATCTGGAGGAGCACTGGGCGGAGGCGGTGCGTGCGACCTCCGCGGGCCGCGCGCGCGTCTGGCGCCTCTACATGGCCGCGTCCGCGCTCTCCTTCGAGCGCAACCGCATCGGCGTCAACCAGATCCTGGCCGTCCGGCCCGCGGACGGCGGCGTGTCCGGGCTGCCGCTGCGGGCCCGATTCTGGGGCACCTGAGCCACCACCGCACTGGCACCACCGCACTGCTGTTGACCGCTGTACCGCCGTACGTCTGTCACCGCCGTACGTCGTCGTGAGTTGACGCGGGCCGGGCCCCTGGAGGTGTTCCAGGGGCCCGGCCCGTCCGTACGCCGTCCGCGCGGCCCGTACGCCGTACGCCCTTCGCGTGGCGCTCCGCTACTCGGTCTTGATCGCCGTCAGCATGTTGAGCTTCGCCGCGCTGCGGGCCGGCCAGAGCGACGCCAGGACACCCACCAGTCCGGCCAGCGCCAGGAAGAGCGCGATCCTGTCCCACGGCAGGACCAGCTCGTACCCCGGGAGCGAGCCCTTGATCGTCTGGCCGATCGCCCAGGCCAGGAAGGTGCCGAGGCCGATGCCGACCACCGCGCCGAAGAGCGAGATCACCACGGCCTCCAGCCGGATCATCCGCTTCACCCTGCGCCGGTCCAGACCGATCGCGCGCAGCATGCCGATCTCCTGCTGACGCTCGAACACGGACATGGCCAGGGTGTTGATGACCCCGAGGACCGCGATGATCAAAGCCATCGCCAGCAGTCCGTACATGATGTTCAGCGCGGTGCCGATGAAGCCGCTGTACTCGTTCCTGATGTCCTGCTGGTCCATCACCTTGATCGCCGGGTTCTTGCCCAGGGCGTCCACGAGGACCTGCTCGCGGGCGGCGCTGGGGCCGCCGTCGGTCTTCACCCACACCTCGCGGATGAAGTGCTTGGTCTCGTGCGGGTCGGCCAGCTCCGTCGAGATCAGAAGCGGGGAGACGAACTCGTTGCCCCGGTAGATCGCGCCGACCTTCAGCTCCGCCGACTTCCCGTCGACGTACTTCACCGTGACCGTGTCCCCGGTCTTCCAGCCGTTCGACTTCGCGGTGTCCTCGTCGACCGCGACCGCGTCGCCGGAGAGCGAGCTCAGCGAGCCGGAGACCGCGGGGAGGTTGACGAGCTTCTCGATGTCCCCGGGGGTGACCGCGGAGGCCGCGTGGTAGTCGCCCTTGATCTCCAGGTCGACCGCCTGCTGCGGGGAGGCCGCGGTGACCCCGGACGCCTTCTCCAGCGCGGTCGGCACACTCGGGTCGAGCGGGCCGCCGTTGGCCATCGAGACCATGTAGTCGGCCTTGATGTTGTCCGTGGTCATCTTGTCGATGGCCTGGCCGAGCGTGACACCGAGGATGGTGAGGCCGGTGACCAGGGTGAGCCCGATGGCCAGCGCGGAGGCGGTGGCTCCGGTGCGCCGCGGGTTACGGACGGCGTTCTGGCTCGCCAGCTTGCCCGACACCCCGAAGGCCCCCACGAGCAGCGGCCGTACGAGCGCGATGACCGGCCGGGACAGCAGCGGGATCAGCACGATGACGCCGATCATCGCGATGAACGCGCCCCCGCCGAGGAGGAACCGGCCGTCGGAGCCCTGCGAGGCGCCCGCCAGGATCCCCGCGGCGCCGATCAGGGCGATGAAGCCGCCGATGGAGTTGCGGATGACGAGGGACTTGGTGGTGGCCACGGCGTGCACGCTGCTCATCGCCGCCACCGGCGGGATCTTCGCGGCCCGGCGGGCGGGCAGCCAGGCGGCGATCACGGTGATCAGCACGCCGACGGCGAGCGCGGACCCGATGGCGGTCGGGGAGACGACGAGCGGTCCGCCCGGCATCTTCGCGCCGAACGCGCCCATCAGACCGCGCAGTCCGACGGCCAGACCGAGCCCGAGGACGAAGCCGACCACCGAGGCGATGATCCCGACGATCGTCGCCTCGACCAGCACGGAGCGCTTGACCTGACGGCGGGAGGCGCCGACGGCGCGCAGCAGCGCCAGCTCCTTGGTCCGCTGGGCGACCAGCATGGTGAAGGTGTTGGAGATCAGGAAGATACCGACGAACAGGGCGATGGCCGCGAAGGCCAGCAGCATCTGGTTGAGGTTGGCGAGGCCCTTCTCGATGTCCTTGGCCTGCTGCTCCGCCAGCGCTTGGCCGGTCTGCGCCTCGGCGTTCTTCGGGAGGAGCTTCTTGATCCCGGAGAGGAGCGTGGCGTCGGAGGCGCCGGACGCGGCGGTGACGGTGGCGTCCCGGTAGAAGCCGGGCTCCAGGTAGAGGTCCTGGGCGGCCTTCGTGCTGAAGAGGACGAGGCTGCCGCCCGCGTTGACCGCGCCGTCCTCGGTGGTGAAGACACCGGCGAGGGTGTACTCCTTCACCGGCGCGTTGGTGGCGACCCGTACGGTGTCGCCGACCTTGTACTCACCCTTGGTCGCGGTCTCCCGGTCGAGGGCGATCTGGTTGTCCTCGCGAGGGCCTGAGCCGTCGGTGAAGGTGTACGCGGGGTCCTTGCCGTTCTCGCCGGGCGAGAAGTTGGAGCCGGTGTTGGTCCAGCCGTTGCCGATCAGGTTGCCGTCGGGGTCGGCGACCCCGGCGAAGCCGTCGACGCGCCCGGTGACGGTGGCGACCCCGTCGAGGGCCCCGATCCGGTCCATGGTGGCCTGGCTGATACCCGGTCCGTCCTTGCGGTCCTCCGGGTCGCCGCTCTCGCGGACGTCGTAGGAGTGGACGGAGACGGCGACGTCCTTGTAGCTCTTCGCCGACTGGTTGCGGAAGGCGTTGCCGAGGGTGTCGGTGAAGACCAGGGTGCCGGAGACGAAGGCGACGCCGAGCATGACGGCGAGCACGGTCATCAGCAGCCTGGCCTTGTGCGCGAGCACAGTGCGCAGGGCGGTACGGAACATGGTGGAAGTCCTGGTGAAGGTGGGCCGGACGGACGGGACGGGAGGCGACGTACGGACGTACGGTCAGGAAGGCGGGCGCCAGGTCAGCTGGTGCGGCCCTTCGCGTCGAACGCCTTCATCCGGTCCAGCACGCCGTCCGCGGTGGGCGCGAACATCTCGTCGACGATGCGCCCGTCGGCGAGGAAGATCACCCGGTCCGCGTAGGACGCGGCCACCGGGTCGTGCGTCACCATCACCACGGTCTGGCCCAGCTCCCGCACCGAGTTGCGCAGGAAGCCCAGCACCTCGGCGCCGGAGCGCGAGTCCAGGTTCCCGGTCGGCTCGTCACCGAAGATGATCTCGGGCTGCGAGGCGAGGGCGCGGGCGACCGCCACGCGCTGCTGCTGGCCGCCGGAGAGCTGCGTGGGCCGGTGACCCAGGCGGTCGGCGAGGCCGATCATCGTGATGACCTGGTCCATCCACTGCTTGTCGGGCTTGCGGCCCGCGATGTCCATGGGGAGCGTGATGTTCTCCAGGGCCGTCAGGGTCGGCAGCAGGTTGAACGCCTGGAAGATGAAGCCGATCTTGTCCCGGCGCAACTGCGTGAGCTGCTTGTCCTTCAGGGTGGACAGCTCGGTCTCGCCTATGCGGACGGTGCCGCTGCTGAAGCTGTCGAGGCCGGCCACACAGTGCATCAGGGTCGACTTGCCGGAGCCGGAGGGCCCCATGATCGCGGTGAACTCCCCCTGACGGAAGTCGACGGAGACATGGTCGAGCGCGACCACTTGGGTCTCGCCCACTCCGTAGACCTTCGAGAGATCGGAGGCGCGGGCGGCCACGGCGGTGGCACGGTCGGCGAGCGGGGTGGTGGTCACGGAAGAGCACTCCTGTCGGGACGGAGACGGAACGAAGCCGGACGACGGATCCGGCACGGGCGCCGGAACGGATCCGGCGCGGCACCGGAACTGATCCGGAGGCGCGGACGTTTCGAGTGGAGGAATCCCTCCACCGGCGAACCCCTCCATCGTCGTCCCCGCCCGGCCGCCGGGGCGTCCGTCCCGATGCCCGTTCCCGTGGCCCCCTTGGGTCTGACCGCCGGTGCGCGCTCTCCTCCTCGGGTATGACACCGTCCCTGAGAAGGCGCGCGTACGGCCCCGATGTGACGCCCCGTCGTCTCTCCGTGCGCCGCGCGCCCCCACCCGCGCCGGAGGCGCGCCGGCGCACGTCCGGAGCTGCGCGTGTGCCGGATCCGTGACCGGGCGGCGACTTTTCGTCATTCTCGTGTGCCTCGGTACCAGATGACCACCCGCGCCCGGCATGTGCCTATGGCTCGTTACGTGTGCTGACGCACCCTCAGACGTCAATAAAATAAGACAACATCGGGTAGGCGCTCGGCTGTTCGAGTGGTGTGTCCCGATAGGCTCCTGTGCCAACGCGGCGTCGCGCGCCTTGCCCGGATGGTGGAATGCAGACACGGCGAGCTTAAACCTCGCTGCCCCTCGGGGGCGTGCCGGTTCAAGTCCGGCTCCGGGCACATCACCGTCCCGTGCCGACGGATGCCGCGGTCCCTTTTGGTGGGATTGTGACGAGCGGCACGTCGTAGACGTACCGATTTAACGAAAGATCCTCCCCGAGCACTAGGGCGTACGCTTTGCTGTCCCATTACTCTTGACGCAAGGCCGCGCTGGGTGGCCATGGAGGAGTGAGATGAGGAGCAGCAACCCGGTCTTCTCGCGACGGGGCTTCAGCCGCGACAACGGCCACGCGGGCTTCAACGCGGCGCCGCAGGCCGGGGGCCCCGCCGTAGGAACCAACCCGTACGCGACGAACCCGTACGCGACCAACCCCTACGCGCAGCAGCAGGGCGCCCCGGTCGGCACGCCGCAGGCACCGCCGAACACCGGCGTCATGACGATCGACGACGTCGTCACCCGTACGGGTATGACGCTGGGCACGGTCGTGCTCACGGCAGTGCTCTCCTGGGTCCTGCTGCCGGTCGACCAGGCGAACATCGGCAAGTCGTACGGCATCGCCATCGGCGCCGTGCTCGTCGCCTTCGTCCTGTCGATGATCCAGTCCTTCAAGCGCAAGCCGTCGCCGGCGCTGATCCTGTCGTACGCGGCGTTCGAGGGTGTCTTCCTCGGCGTGATCAGCAGCGTCGTCAGCACCTACATCGCGCCCGGTGTGGTGATCCAGGCCGTGATGGGCACGATGGCGGTCTTCGCCGGTGTGCTGTTCGCGTACAAGATGCGCTGGATCCGCGTCACGCGCCGCTTCTACGGCTTCGTGATGGCCGCGGCCGTCGGCTTCATGCTCCTCATGGTCGCCAACATGCTGTTCAGCGTCTTCGGCGGCGGTGACGGCCTCGGCTTCCGCAGCGGTGGCCTCGGCATCCTCTTCGGCGTCATCGGCATCATCCTCGGCGCGTGCTTCCTGGCGCTCGACTTCAAGCAGGTCGAGGACGGCGTCGCGTACGGCGCGCCGCGCGAAGAGTCCTGGCTGGCGGCGTTCGGTCTGACGCTGACCCTGGTGTGGATCTACATGGAGATGCTGCGGCTCTTCTCGATCCTCAGCGGCAACGACTAGCACGAACGACCAGCACGACCCGTCGGCCGTACCGGCCGGCGGAGTGACCGGAGGGGTGGGGGGGGGGGCCGCCCCCCCCCCACTGGGGCCAGCCCCCCGCCCCCCCCCGCGACTGCAAATACATCCCCCATCCCCCCAGCGAAGCGCACGCCGGGAAGGGTCACGTCTACATCATCTAGGGGGCGGACCGCATGGA
>NZ_JBHYZP010000025.1:0-97992 GCF_042752355.1 Streptomyces sp. NPDC059255 | reverse complement strand
AACAACCCACCACCCCCCCCCCCCCCGCCCGCGGGCCCGCCCGGGCGGGGGGGGGGCGGGGGGCGGCCCCCCCCCCCCCCCCCCCCCCACCCCTCCGTCGTGTTGTCGGTCGGATGTGTCGGATGTGTTGGCGGCTGTGTCGGCTGCCGGAACGGGCCGGCCTAGGAGAAGCGGCGCGCCGCGCGCCTCAGGTCGTACTCGTGGACGATCGCTTTCGCGTGTCCGTACGCGAGGTCGTGCTCACTCCGCAGCCAGCTCACCTTCTCCTCGAAACGGACAAGGGATGGGCCGTCCTCGACGGTGCGGAGCCAGTCGGAGATCTCACGACCGGTGCAATGGGGGATACGTGCGAGCAGATTGCGATGGGTCTCTTCGGAGAAGACAAGGGACATCGGCGCCTCCGGACGCTCTGCGCTTACAGGGCCTTCTGGACGGATCCTTTCGGTCCTTCTGGTCCTTTACGCCCACCGTGCCTGAGCCGGGACGTGTTGGCAAGGGCTGTTGGCAAGCCGGTGGCCCCGCGCCCCGGGGGCCGCGTAGGGTCGGGCGGGTGCTCGATACAACGCCGCTGACAACTGCCGTGGACCGCTTCGCCGACCGGCTGAGGGCCGCCCCGCAGAGCCGGCTCCAGCGCGGCGCCGCGGCCCGCGCGCTGGGACTGGCCAGGGAGTTGTCCGTACGGGCGCAGCGGCTGGAGAGCCCGGGGACGGAACCGCGGATCATGCCGGACGCCGGTGTCTTCGCCGTCGCCGACCAGCTCGCGGTCGCGGCCGGCGACCTGACCGAGGCGCTGCGAACGGCCCCGTCCGAGGCGGAACTGGACGAGGCCGTACGGTCGGTGGAGAAGACGGTCGCCGAGGCGGCGCTCTGAGGCGTCGCGCTGGAGCGTTGCTCCGAGGCGTCGCTCCGGACGGGGCGGCGGGGGTCAGAGCGAGGCTATGACGCGGTCCGCGAGGATGTAGATGTGCTCGGCGCCGGCGTCGTCGTGCGGGTAGCTGTCGCCGCCGCAGGAGAACGTCAGGGTGTACGCGCCCGAGACACCGGACCCGCCCAGCAGGAACGGGGCCTCGCCCTCGCGCAGCGCGTCGGAGAGCCGCTCGGCGGTCTCACGGTGGCCGGGGGTCATGCACAGCGTCGTACCGTCCGCGAAGACGTAGACGTCGAGCGTGCCCAGCGGACCCGGGCGGACGTCGGCCAGCGCCGTACGCGTCCTGGCCAGCTCCTCCAGCCGGGCGACGGTGCGCTCGTGGTCGGTGACGACCGGGGTCTGCACGGGGACGAAGTCCGGGTGCGAGGGGTGGCGGCGGCGCGCGGCGGCCAGTTCGGGCGAGTCCTCCGCGAACTCGACGGCCTCGCTCATGCCGCCGTCGAACGCCTCCGTGGCGTCCAGGTCCAGCGCTTCCAGGGCCTCCAGCGACTCCAGGCCGACGAAGTCCATCTGGCGCGGCACGTAGAACGGCGTCTCCTCGGTGCCGAGTCCGGAGAGCCCGCCCAGCATCGACGGGGCGTCGGTGGCGTCGCGCGCCTCCTGCGCGGCCCAGAAGGCCCGGGCCTCGGCCAGCTCGCGCTCCCGCTCCTCGGCGAGGGCCTCGGCGACGGCGCCGCGGATGGCGTCGGCCTGGGCGGGGTCGGTGGCGCTTCTGGCCTGCGGGACAGCGGCGGCGAACCCACCGGGGTGCACCGCGGCCAGCTCGCCACGGAGGGCGCTGACCTGCCGACGCAGCGAGTGAGCGGCGTGCAGTGCAGCGACACCCACGGCCGTGGCGGTGGCCGTGGTCAGCAGCAGGGCAAGAGACATGGTGCTCACTGACTACTCCCGTTCCGATCGATACCCCCGACTTCCTACCTCAGCTTGTCGCGGGCGAGTACCGCCCGGCAGTGCATTACGTCATGAAATGGACAGGTCTTTCGGCCTTACGTATCGGCGCTTCAAGGTCCTGACCAGGGCAAACGAATCTCCCCCGGGCATAGGTCACATCCTGGGGGAGATTCAGTCACGACTGGGGATCGGGGGGCGCGGTCGTCGCTTTCCCGAACCGGATGATCACATTGGGTGAGTGTGGGGGTGGGTGAGCCCTTCAGCTGAGCCGCTCGTGTTTTCGGTCGCGCTGAGCTTCGCCTCCGCTGCGGGCAGGTGCCGCCCTCGTGCCTCGGGCGACCCCTACCCTCCGCTGCGCCTCAGCTCAGCCGCTCGATCACCATCGCCATGCCCTGCCCGCCCCCGACGCACATCGTCTCCAGGCCGAACTGCTTGTCGTGGAACTGGAGGCTGTTGATCAGTGTGCCGGTGATGCGCGCGCCGGTCATGCCGAAGGGGTGGCCCACGGCGATCGCGCCGCCGTTGACGTTCAGCTTCTCCAGGGGGATGTCCAGGTCCCGGTAGGACGGGATGACCTGCGCGGCGAACGCCTCGTTGATCTCCACCAGGTCGATGTCGCCGATGGTCAGGCCGGCGCGGGAGAGTGCCTGCCGGGATGCCTCGACCGGGCCGTATCCCATGATCTCCGGCGACAGGCCGGTGACGCCGGTGGAGACGATCCGGGCCAGCGGGGTCAGGCCCAGCTCGCGCGCCTTCGTGTCCGACATGATCACGAGCGCGGCGGCGCCGTCGTTGAGGGGGCAGCAGTTGCCCGCCGTGATCCGTCCGTCGGGGCGGAAGACGGGCTTGAGGCCCTGTACGCCCTCCAGGGTGACGCCCGCGCGAGGCCCGTCGTCCGCCGTGACGACCGTGCCGTCCGGCGTGGTCACCGGGGTGATCTCACGCTCCCAGAAGCCGTTCTTGAGGGCTTGCTCGGCGAGGTTCTGGGACCGTACGCCGAACTCGTCCATGTCCGCGCGCGTGACGCCCTTCAGCCGGGCCAGGTTCTCGGCGGTCTGCCCCATCGCGATGTACGCGTCGGGGAGCAGGCCGTCGGCGCGCGGGTCGTGCCAGTCCGCGCCCTCGCTCTGCGCCACCGCCGCGGTCCTGGCCTCGGCGTCCGCGAAGAGCGGGTTGTGGGTGCCCGGCATGCCGTCCGAGGAGCCGTTGACGGAGCGGGAGACCATCTCGACGCCCGCCGAGATGAAGACGTCGCCCTCGCCCGCCTTGATGGCGTGCAGGGCCATCCGGGAGGTCTGGAGCGACGAGGAGCAGTAGCGGGTGATCGTGCAGCCGGGAAGGTGGTCCATACCGAGCTGTACGGCGACGATCCGGCCGAGGTTGTGGCCCTGTTCGCCGCCCGGCAGGCCGCAGCCGAGCATCAGGTCGTCGATGTCGCGGGGGTCGAGCTCGGGGATCTTGTCGAGCGCGGCGCGGACGATCGTGGCGGTCAGGTCGTCGGGGCGCAGCTCCTTGAGCGAGCCCTTGAAGGCCCGGCCGATCGGGGACCGGGCGGCAGAGACGATCACGGCTTCGGGCATCACGGCTCCAAGGGTGCGGGGGTAGAACTCACTGGGAAGTTACCCGTACGTAGTGCACGGGTCACCCAGTGCGGCATGTGATGCGGGCCTCTTTTCTAAGCGCTTGCTCACCTGTTCCTGTCCTTGTTCCTGTCCTTGTTCCTGTTTCCTGGACCTCACGACTCCCGGACCCCGTGCGCCTCCGCAGTGCTCGGGTCCTCCGGGGTCGCCTCCGCGGGCGTGGGCAGCGGGTGGCGCCTGCGCCGGTGCTTGAGCAGGGCCCACGGTGCCCGGACGCCCGTGACCTCCGTACCGGCCCGGGACGCCGCCGCCGAGGCCGCCTTCGCGACCGGCAGCAGGTCCTCGTCGCGCGCGGCGTCGAGGCGGTCCGTCTCCGGCCACAGGCCGAGCACCGCGCAGAGCGTGGGCAGCACCGCCATGGCGGCGGTCGCGTACCCCTCCGCCGAGGGGTGGTAGTTGTCCGGGCCGAACAGCTCACGCGGGTTCGCCGCGAACTCGGGGCCCAGCAGGTCGCCCAGCGAGACCGTACGGCCGCCCTGCTCCACCGCCACGATCGTCTGCGCCGCGGCCAGCTGCCGGCTCGCGCGCCGGGCGAGCCAGCGCAGCGGCTGGTACACCGGCTCGATCGTGCCGAGATCCGGGCAGGTTCCGACGACCACCTCCGCGCCGGCCGTGCGCAGCCGCCGGACCGCCGCGGCCAGGCACCGTACGGACTCGGTGGCCGGCATCCGGTGCGTGACGTCGTTCGCGCCGATCATGATCACGCAGACGTCCGGGACGCGGTCCGCGACGGAACCGGATCCGGGGCCCGAACCGCCCCCGGGGCCGGAACCGCGGCCAGGGTTCGCCCACGGGCCCGGTGCCGTCAGGAGCTGACTCACCTGCCGCTCCAGATCGTCCGACCGGGCCCCGGGCAGCGCCACGTTCCGCAGGTCGACCGGGCGCTCCGCGACCGCCGCGAGCCCCGAGGCCAGCAGCGCCCCCGGGGTCTGCCCGGCCCGTCGTACGCCCTGTCCCGCCGCCGTGGAGTCACCCAGAATGCCCATCCGCAGCGGCTCCGTGTGGCCGAAGGCCAGTCCGTACCAGCCGTCGCCGCTGGGCGGTACGGGGGCGGTCCCGCCGCCCACCGACCGCTTCGCCAGCTGGACCTCCGCCAGTACCACCCCGATGCCCGCCGCTCCCAGCAGGCCGATGGATCCGCCGCCGTAGGCCGCGCCCGCCGCGATCCGTCGTGCCACCCTCGCCCTTGACACAGCGCGAGCCACCTCCTCGTCGTCCCGCTCGTCGTGCTACGCACGAGTACATACACCAGCTCATTGCCCCGTGAGGACGGTCACCCAATCCCGCCCGCGGGCGCATACGCTGGCCGGACCATCACGGAGACCCCGGAGACAACGGTGCAATTCCACGACTCGATGATCAGCCTGGTCGGCAACACCCCGCTGCTGAAGCTGACCAGCGTGACCGAAGGCATTCAGGCGACAGTCCTGGCCAAGGTCGAGTACTTCAACCCCGGCGGCTCGGTCAAGGACCGGATCGCCCTGCGCATGATCGAAGCGGCCGAGGAGAGCGGCGAACTGCAGCCCGGCGGCACGATCGTCGAACCGACGAGCGGCAACACGGGCGTCGGCCTCGCCATCGTGGCCCAACAGAAGGGCTACAAGTGCATCTTCGTCTGCCCGGACAAGGTCTCCACGGACAAGATCAACGTACTGCGCGCGTACGGCGCCGAGGTCGTCGTCTGCCCGACGGCGGTCGACCCCGACCACCCCGACTCGTACTACAACGTCTCCGACCGGCTGGTGCGTGAGACGCCGGGCGCCTGGAAGCCGGACCAGTACAGCAACCCGAACAACCCGCGCTCGCACTACGAGACCACCGGTCCCGAGCTGTGGGACCAGACCGACGGGAGGATCACCCATTTCGTCGCGGGCGTCGGCACGGGCGGCACGATCTCCGGCACCGGGCGCTACCTGAAGGAGAAGAGCGGCGGTCACGTACGGATCGTCGGCGCCGACCCCGAGGGGTCCGTCTACTCCGGCGGCTCCGGGCGTCCGTACCTGGTCGAGGGCGTCGGTGAGGACTTCTGGCCGACGGCGTACGACCGTACGGTCACGGACGAGATCGTCGCCGTGTCCGACAAGGACTCCTTCCGGATGACGCGCCGCCTCGCCAAGGAGGAGGGCCTGCTCGTCGGCGGCTCCTGCGGGATGGCCGTCGTCGCGGCGCTGAAGGTCGCGGAGGGGCTCGGCCCCGACGACGTCGTGGTCGTGCTGCTGCCGGACAGCGGCCGCGGCTACCTCAGCAAGATCTTCAACGACGAGTGGATGAACGACTACGGCTTCCTGGACCACGAGGGCGACACCGCGAGCGTCGGGGACGTCCTGCGCCACAAGGCGGGCCCGGTCCCGGCGCTCGTCCACATGCACCCCGAGGAGACCGTGGGTGAGGCGATCGACGTCCTCCGGGAGTACGGCGTCTCCCAGATGCCGATCGTGAAGCCGGGCGCCGGCCACCCCGACGTGATGGCCGCGGAGGTCATCGGCTCGGTGGTGGAGCGGGAGCTGCTGGACGCGCTGTTCACCCAGCGCGCCTCGCTCGGCGACCCGCTGGACAAGCACATGTCCTCCCCGCTGCCGCAGGTCGGCTCGGGCGAGCCGGTGGCCGATCTGATGGCCGCACTGAGCGGCGCGGACGGCGCGGACGCGGCGATCGTCCTGGTCGAGGGGAAGCCGACAGGGGTGGTGAGCAGGCAGGATCTGCTGGCGTACCTCGCCGGCGGCCTGGCCGGCGGCGCGAAGTAGCCACCTGTGGGCGGCCGGATCCGGCCGCCCACACACCCGTCGACGAGCTGTCAAGGGTCATGCGGAATCTCGGGTTCGCGAAAGTGGTACGAGCGCGACACGTCCACGCAGCACCCGCTTAACACGCGCCCTGCATAGTCGTTGTTGTCGGCGTCAAGGACCTCCGGAGCGGCTCCCGGACCTCCATGGACGCCAGGACACGGCAACCGGCCCTGACCCGGACCGTGTCCCTCGCGGGGACCGCCGTCGTCCCGCCCCCCGGTAACGGGGGTGCGGCGGTCCCCGCGACTATCTCCCCGGCGAGGCGCTCGTCCCCCGGTCCGCTCTGCTCCGCCTCAGCCGCCGCAGCCGCCTCAACCCTCCCAGTCGGACTCCGTACGCTGCCGCCGGGACGGCCACGGCACGCCGCGCGAGGCGTGCACCGCGTTGACCGCGACGATGCCGATCCAGCAGACGACCAGGCCCTTGAAATCCGCGTTCACCACGGCGATCGCGGTGAGCGGGACGGCGAGGACGAGGGAGACGAGACCGAACCCGAAGCGCTCCCCGAACCCTTCCACGGGGACGGCCGACGGCGCGCTGCCACGGGCGGCGACCATCTGCTTCTCCGCGAGTTGGCGCCGGACGCGGCGGTCGACCGTGCTGTCCAGACGCTGTTCCACTTTCTCCAGGAACGACTCGATGAGCGCGGAGTCGTAATCGGCTCCCAGCTCGCTGCGGGCCTGGAGCGTGGCGTCGAGTTCCTTCTTGAGCTCAGGGTCGCGGGCTTCCATACCGGTACGGTACGGAGCGGGCGGGCCCCGGTCATTGGGGCTAACCCCCGTCTTCGCCTGCGGTACACCCGAGGACCCCGGTTACACCCGAGGACCCCGGGGCCCTGAGCGCCGGTTCGTACTCAGGCCTTCTTCGTCAGGCCCCGCTCGGCCGTCCACGCCCGCGCCACGTCCTCCGGGTCCTTCTTGTCCTTGTCGACCTTGCGGTTCAGCTCCGTCAGGTCCTCCGTCGACAGCGCGTTGCCCAGCTCCGCCAGCGCCTTGCGCACGGTGGAGTCGGCCTTGCGGTCGGCGATCAGGGGGACGATGTGCTGGCCGGGGATGAGGTTCTTCGGGTCGGTGAGCACCACCCAGCCCTCGGCGGCGATGTCGGTGTCCGTGGTGAACAGGTTCGCGACGTCCACGTCCCCCTTCTTCAGCGCCCCCTTGACCAGCGGTCCCGAGGAGTCCAGCGACTTGAACTCCTTGAACTCCACCCCGTAGACCTCCTTGAGCCCCACGACCCCCACCACCCGCTTCTTCACCTCGGGCGCGGCGCCGATGACCAGCTTCCCGTTCTGCTTCCTCAGGTCCGCCAGCGTCGTGAGGCCGTACTTCTCGGCGGTCGCGCGGGTGACGGCGAAGGCGTCGGAGTCCTCGGCCTTCCCGTACGGGAGGACCTGGAGCCCCGCGGGGAGGGCGACGGCCAGGGCGTTCTGCATCTCGCCCTCCTCCGTGGCGGTGGCCTTGGGGGAGAGGTAGTGCAGCAGGGCGCCCTGGTACTCGGGGAGCAGATCGATGTCCCCGCCCTTGAGCGCGGGGATGAGGATCTCGCGGGTGCCGAGGTTGGGGCGGACCTTCGTCTTCACCCCGGCGGCGCCGAGGACGGAGGCGTAGAGGTAGCCGAGGATCTGGTTCTCGGTGAAGTTGGCGGTGCCGATGGTGAGGCCGTCCGCGCTGGAACCGCCGCCTCCGTTCCCGCCGCCGGAGCTCTGGCCGTCGAGGGAGGTGATGCCGCCGCTGCACGCGGCGAGCACGGGGACGGAGGCCGCGGCGAACAGGCCGCCGAGGAGGGTTCGCCGGTTCATCGGTGCGTTCATTGGAAGCTCTCCCGGAAGGGGGTGTACGGAGGGGGTGAGGGTCGCGGGGGCGGTGGGAACCGGTCGCCGCGTCAGGCGGGCGTGCGGTGGCGGAACAGGAGGCGCTGGAGCCCGGAGAGCGCCAGGTCCAGCACGACGGCGACCACCGCGACCAGCACCGCCCCGCCCAGCACCTGGACGAGGTCACGCTGCGCCAGGCCGTCGAAGACGTACCGGCCCAGGCCGCCGAAGCTGACGTACGCGGCGATCGTCGCCGTCGCCACCACCTGGATCAGCGCGAGCCGCAGCCCGGTCATGATCAGCGGCAGCGCGAGCGGGATCTCGACCTGGAGGAGGACCTGACGGCCGCGCATGCCCTGCCCCCGTGCCGCGTCCTTCACCTCCGGGTCGATCGCGCTCATCCCCGCGTACGTGTTCGTCACGATCGACGGGACCGCGAGGGCCACCAGCGCCACGTACACCGGTGTCATGGAGAGCCCGCTGGCCAGGAAGACCAGCACGACCAGACCGACCGTCGGCAGCGCGCGGCCGAAGGAGGCCAGGTTGATGGCGAGGAACGCGCCGCGCCCCGTGTGCCCGATCAGCAGCCCGACGGGGAGCGCGATCACGGCGGCGATCAGGGTCGCGAGCAGCGAGTACTCAAGATGCTCGGCGAGCCGGTGGCCGATGCCGTCGGCTCCCGCCCACTGCTCGCTCGCGGTCAGCCAGGTGCCGAGGTTCTTGAAGAGTTCGTACATGCCGGGTCAGACCTTTCCGCTCGCCTTGGGACGGCCGGGACGTCTCGTCCAGGGCGTGAGTACGTACTGCACGCCGACCAGAGCCGCGTCCGCGACCAGCGCGAGCAGCAGCGTCAGTACGACGCCGGCCACCACGGGGGTGGGGAAGTTGCGCTGGAACCCGTCGGTGAAGAGCTGCCCGAGGCCGCCGTCACCGATGTACGTGGCGACGCTGACGAGCGAGATCGACATGACCGTGGCGATCCGCACCCCCGCCATGATCACGGGGAGCGCGAGCGGCAGCTCGACGGTGAGGAGCGTACGGAGCGGGCGCGTGCCCATCGCGGTGGCGGCCTCGCGGGCCTTGGCCGGTACGGAGTCGAGCCCCTCGACCGTGTTCCGCAGGAGGACGACCAGGGTGTAGATCGTCAGGCCGATCACGGTGGTGGTCCTGGTCAGCCCGGAGACGGGCAGCAGCAGCACGAAGACCGCGATGGACGGGATCGTGAACAGCACGTTGGAGAGCCCCAGCAGGAACCCGCGCAGCGGGCGCACCCGGTGCGCCAGGACGGCGAGGGGGAGGGAGATCAGCAGCCCGAGCAGGACGGCGGTGAGGGCGGCCTGGAGGTGCGAGAGGGTGAGGGTGGCGAGGTCGCCCGCGTGGTCGGAGATCCACGACCATTGGATGGTCATGCGGCTCCGTCCTTGGCCGCCGTGTCGGTGGCCGTCGACGCCGCGCGGTGGCTGCGCCCGGCGTGGTCGTGGACCGCCTCGCGCGAGGTGACCCCCGTCAGCACGCCCTCCGTGTCGACCCTGGCTATGAGCCCCGTGGGCGAGGCGATCGACGCGTTCAGCGCCGCGAGCAGCGAGTCCGTGTCGCGCAGCGGCCGTACGGGGGCGAGGAGCGCCTCGCGCGCCGTGCCGGAGCCGGGGGCCGCGTCGGGGTCCAGCCAGCCCAGTGGCTCGCCCTTCGCGGTGACGACCAGGCGCGGCCCGCTGCCGCGCGCCGGCGCCGGCTCGTCCTCCCGTACGGTCGTCGCCCGCTCCACCGGCACCTGGGCGAGCGTCGTCAGCGAGAGCAGCTTCAGCTCGCGCTCCGCGCCGAGGAAGTCCGCGACGAACGCGTCCGCCGGGCGGGCCAGCAGTTCGGCCGGGGCGGCGCACTGGACGAGATGGCCGCCCGTGCGGAAGACGGCGATGCGGTCACCGAGCCGTACCGCCTCGTCGATGTCGTGCGTGACGAACGCGATGGTCTTGTTCAGCTCCTGCTGGAGGCGGAGCAGCTCGTCCTGGAGCTGCGTCCGTACGACCGGGTCGACCGCGCCGAAGGGCTCGTCCATCAGCAGCACCGGCGGGTCGGCGGCGAGCGCCCTGGCCACGCCGACGCGCTGCTGCTGGCCGCCGGAGAGCTGGTGCGGGTAGCGCTTGCCGGCGTCGGCCGCCAGCCCCACCGTCTCCAGCAGCTCCGCCGCCCGGCTCCGGGCCTTCTTGCGGCCCCAGCCGAGCAGCAGGGGCACGGTCGCGATGTTGTCCAGGACCGTGCGGTGCGGGAAGAGCCCGGACTGCTGGATGACGTAGCCGATGCCGCGCCGCAGCTCGGCGGCGTCCTGGTCGAGGATGTCCTTGCCGCCCAGCCTGATCGTGCCGGAGGTCGGGTCGACCATGCGGTTGATCATGCGGAGCGTGGTGGTCTTGCCGCACCCGGAGGAGCCGACCAGGACGGTGATGCCGCCCTCGGGCATCTCCAGCGTCAGGTCGTGGACCGCCGTGGTGCCGTTGGGGAAGCGTTTGTTCACCGCGTCGAATGTGATCATCAGTAGTCCCTTGAGTCGCCCCGCGTCTCGTGCCCGCGTCTCTTGCCTCGCTGCATATAGTCATGCAGAGTTCTTGTTCCCTGAATAGATTGTCAATGCCTGCGGGTAAATCACAGGTTACGGAAGACCGCAGGGCGAGACGCGAGGTCCGAAAAGAGGGATTTTGAGCATGATGTCGTCCCGCATGATGGATCCACGGGATGGGGACGGGGGTACCGGTCCGGCCGCTTCGGCCACTCCGTCGAATCCGTCGGATCCCGCGAATCCGTCGAATCAGCTGACTCCGTCGATTCCGTCGATTCCGTTCATTCCGGCTGTTCCGTCTGTCCCGTACGTCCCGTCCATCGTCGTGCTCGACGGACAGAGCCTCCCGGTCTCCGACATCGTCCGGCTGGCCGACGGCGCCGCCCGTCCCGTCCCCGGGACCGAGGCGATCAAGCGGGTCGAGCGGAGCTGGCACACCGCCCGCGAGCTGGCCGCTTCGGGGCGGGTGTACGGGCGCTCCACCGGCGTCGGCGCCAACCGTACCGAAGCCGTGCCCACCGAGGCGGCGGCCGACCACGGGCTGCGCCTGCTGCGGAGTCACGCCGGTGCCATAGGGGAACCGCTGCCCGCCCGCGAGGTCCGCGCCATGCTCGCCGTCCGCGCCAACCAGCTCCTGGCGGGCGGCGCCGGGCTGCGGCCCACCGTCGTCACCGCCCTCTGCGACGCCCTGGAGACCGGCGCGTACCCGCTGGTGCACGAATTCGGCTCGGTCGGCACGGGGGACATCGCCGCCCTCGCGCAGATGGGCCTCGCCCTCGCCGGGGAGCACCCCTGGCAGCTCACCGACGAGCACCCCGGGCGGACCGGACCGCCGCCCGCCGCCCAGCCGCTCGACAACAACGACGCCCTCGCCCTGATCAGCAGCAACGCCCTGACCCTCGGCCAGGCCGCGCTCGCCCTGCACGAACTGCGCCGCCTCGTCGCCGCCACCGAACTCGTCGCCGCGCTCTCCCTGCTGGCCGTCGACGGCTCGTACGAGGCGTACGCGGAGCCCGTGCACGCCGCGCGCCACCACCCCGGCTCGTACGCCGTCGCCGCCGACCTGCGCGCGATCCTCGGCGCCCCCGAACGGCCGGGGCCGCCGCTCGGCCGCATCCAGGACCCGTACGGCTTCCGCTGCGTCCCGCAGATCCACGGCCCGGCGCGGGACGCCGCCGACGCGCTGGAGCGGGCGCTCGCCGTCGAGATCAACGCCGCCGCCGAGAACCCGCTGATCCGTCCCGGCACGGACGAGGACCCCGTGCCCGCCGCCTACCACCACGGCGGCTTCTACCTGGCGCAGATCGCCCTGGCGCTGGACCACTTCAGGCTCTCGCTCGTCCAGACCGCGCGGCTCTCCACCTCCCGGCTCTCCGCGCTCAACGAGCCGGGCTTCACCCGGCTGCGGCCCTTCCTCGCCGACGCGGAGCCCGCCAGCTCCGGCGTGATGATCCTGGAGTACGCGGCCGGCGCGGCCCTCGGCGACCTGCGGGCGTTCTCCGCGCCCGCCTCGCTCGGCCACGCGGTGCTCTCGCGGGGCGTGGAGGAACAGGCCAGTTTCGCCTCCCTGGCCGCCCGCCAGACCCTCCGTCTCGCCGCCCCGTACCGGCTGGTCGTCGGCTGTGAACTCGTCGCCGCCGTAAGGACGTTGCGCCAGCGCGGGTTGCGGCCCGAGCCCGATCTGCCGGTGGGCAGGGCGTTCGCGCTGGCCGAGTCCGTGCTCGACGAGGCGGTGGAGGACCGGCCGTTGACCGATGATGTGACGGCGGCGGCCGCACTGCTCGACCGGTTCACGGAGCTGGCGAACGACCTGACCACCCACCCGCCGGCCACGACGACGGACCCCGACCCGTACCTGGACCGGTACGGCCCCCCGCGCCACGACCGACCCCAGGAAGGGAATTGAGGGAAACGCGCATGAGCGACAGCCCCGCCGCCCGGCTCCAGCAGCTCTTCGAGGGCCACCGCCTCACGCCCACGCAGCGGCGCATCGCGCACAGCATGGTGCGCCAGGCAGTGGACGCGCCGTTCCTGTCCAGCGTCGAACTGGCGGAGCTGGCCGGGGTCAGCCAGCCCTCCGTCACCCGCTTCGCGGTCGCGCTCGGCTTCGACGGCTACCCGGCGCTGCGCCGGCACCTGCGGGAGGTCTCACCGGGCGAACGGGCGGAGGGGGAGACCCCGTACAACGAGTACCAGCAGGCCGTACGCGGCGAGATCGAGAATCTGCGCCGGCTCGCCGACCTCCTCGCCGATCCCGCGCCCGTGGAGCGCGCGGGCCGGCTCCTCGCGGACTCGCGCCCGCTGCCGGTGCTCGGGCTGCGCGCGGCCTCCTCGCAGGCGCGCGGCTTCGCCTACTTCGCGGCCAAGGTCCACCCGGACGTACGGCTGCTGGACGAGGGCGGCACGATGCTCCCCGACCGGATCGACACGGCGAGGAGCGCGGGCGCGAGCGCGCTGCTCTGCTTCGCGCTGCCGCGCCATCCGAAGGAGGTCGTGGAGGCGCTGGCCTACGCGCGCTCGGCGGGGCTCACGGTGGTGACGGTCGCGGACTCGGCGTTCGCCCCGGTCGCCGCCCACAGCGACCTGCTGATCCCGGCGGCGGTCGGCACGGGCCTCGCCTTCGACACGGCGTGCGCGCCGATGCTGCTGGGCCGGGTGCTGCTGGAGGCGATGTGCGACGGGCTGCCGGACGCGCAGGCGCGGCTGGAGGAGTTCGACGCGCGGGCGTCGGCGCGGGGACTCTTCGTGGAGTGAGGGCCTTTTGGAGGGGCTCTTCGTGAAGCTTTTCGTGGGTGAGGATTCCTCGTTCTCAGGAAACGCTCAGAGTCCGTCACTAACCTGCCGCCACACGGTTGGGCAGCACGCTTGAGGAGGCGGGTAGGTCGTGGGGCGCGCGGGACAGTCTCTGGCACGGGTGGCGGTGGTCGTACGGGCCGGGGCGGCCCCCTTGTGGTGGCTGGGGGTGCTCGCCACCGGGATCGGGCTGCTGCTGCCCGGGATGACCGGACGCCGCGTCGGCGGGTACGCGGGCGCCGCGCTCTTCGTGGTGTGCGCGGTGGCCGTCGCTCTCGTACGGCGGCGCCGGTACACCGGGTGGGCGGACGCGGCGACGCGCGCCGGGAAGTTCGACTTCCTCCAGGACCGGGCCGTGACGGCGCGGAACTGGCGGCGCGCCCACCGGTGGTGGCTGCTGGCGGCCTTCCTCGCCGCCGTGGCGAGTTCGTTCGTGCTGCCGGCCGCCGCCGGGCCCGCCCTCGCGGGCGCGGGCGCCGGGCTGTGGCTCAAGGCGGCCTGGCTGGGGCGGCGCGAGGAGCGGGACGACGCGCTGCTGTGGGTCCGTACGGACTGGGCCGGAGCCGGGCGGCCCGTCGGCGCGAAGGTGAAGGGTTACCGGACGACGGGTCTCGGCGCGGGCGACGCCGTGCCCGGCGGGGCACGGCGTCGTCGCTGAACCGGTGGTCAGACCTCCAGCTCGGACTCGATCTTGCTGAGCTGGTGGCGGGCCATCGCCAGGTTCGCCCGCGACTTGTCCAGCGCCAGGTAGAGGAAGAGCCCGCTGTTGCCGCGGCCCTTGAGCAGCCGGATCAGGTGGTACTGGTTCCCGAGCGTGATCAGGATGTCCTCGATCTCGTCCTTGAGGCCGAGCAGTTCCATCGTGCGGACCTTCGACCGGACCACGTCGGTGTTGCCGGCCGCGGCGACGGTCAGGTCGAGATCCTTGCTGCCGCCGACCGTCCCGAGGGCCATGCCGCTGGAGTAGTCGACGAGGGCGGCCCCGAGGGCCCCTTCGATGACGGTGACCGCTTCTTTGAGAGCGGCTTCGGTGTTGGCCATGAACGTCGCACTTCCTTTCCGTCGTACGGACGCCCGGGGAGTTCCGGACGCCCGGGGGGCGCGTGTTCTTCGTGAGGGGGAGGGGGTGGAGGGGTTCAAGGAGTCGGAGGAGCCCGAAGAGCCCGAGGAGCCCGAGGAGCCCGAGGAGCCCGAGGAGGTGGAGGGAACGGAGGGGCACTGCGGGCTGGAGGAGGCCATGGGTCAGGCGTTCTCCAGCCGTTCGAGGGCGCCGTCGACCAGTTCCCCGATCCGGGCGCTCGACCGGCGCGCCTCCAGATGGAGCCGGCCCACGTTGATCCTGGACTCCGCCAGCAGGGTCAGCACCGCCGAGGAGCCCGCCGCGTATGTGGCGACGTACCCCAGCTCGCCCCGGATCAGCAGCTCCTTGAAGGCGCCCTGCCCGGTGGCGTCCGAGAGCCGCATGGAGACGCCGAGCGCGGCGGCGGTGAGCGCGGCGACCCCCTCGGCTTCCACGTCCGCGGTGTCCTGCGCCAGCACCAGACCGTCGGTACTGGCCGCGAGGGACCCGGTGAGCTGCGGGAGGCGCGCCCGAAGGCGCCTGAGTTCGCCGAGTACGTCGGCCTCCGCTGTCATCAGCTGTCTCCTCTCGGCGCGCGCCCGCAGAGCACGCCTCATGACGCCGTGGCTCGGCCTGTTCGGACCGGGCCGTACGGGCCCGCTCCCGGCCGGGGACCCTCGGAGTCTCGGTGGATGGGGCGGAAAGTCACAGGGTTGCCTCCAGTGCGTCACGGAGCCGGCGTAACAGGGCGATGTCCGGGGCCGCGGAGACCGTCGCGACCCAGGAGGGAACCGTCGCGTGGGGGGCCGACGACGGGTCGTCGGGTGTCTCGACCAGACCCGCGGCGGCCAGCCTGCGGATGTCGAGAAGGGTGTGGAACGCGGGCCGTCCCAGCGTCCAGGCGATCGCCACCGGGGTCCGTACGCCGTCGGCCAGCTCCAGCAGGGCCCGCTGCCTCCGGGTGACCGCCTGGCCGGGCGCCGGTCTTCGGGCGACGACGGGGGCGGTGTCGACGGCGGCGTACGGCCAGACCTGGTCGAGGAGTTCGCGCCGCCGCAGGGTCTCGCGCTCCACGGCCGACGCCGTGACGGGCCGTACGGGGCCGATCCAGTGGGCCGCTCCGTAGCGGAAGCGGGTGGGGCCGCTGGCGGGGGCGAGGGCGAAGAAGGCGGCGTCGAAGAGCGCGCCTGTGTGGGCTATCTCCAGCTCGCCGTTGTGGAGCCACCCGCTGTCCACGAGGAATCTGCCGACCTCGCGGCGGGTCCCCGCCCGGTCCACGGCCTCGTCCCACCCCGCCCGGGGCAGCCGGCCCCCGGCGGTGAGGAGGACGTCGATGCCGGGGGCGGCGGGGCTCTCGGCGTGTACGACGCGGCCGTCGCTGAGGTAGAGCGTGCCGTGGTCGCGCAGGAGGGCGCCGGTGGCGCGTTCGCCCGCGAGGCGCCCGAGCATCGGGGAGACGACGGAGGCGGCGGAGGAGGCTGCGGGGGCGTGGGACGTGGACACGGAGGCGGAGGTGGCGGCGGGTGAACGGGGTTGTGGTCTGCCGGTCATCCCAGCACCAGCCGTTCGGCGAGGCGGCCGAGGCGGAGCCGGGCGAGGGCGAGATTGCCGGTGTCGCGGTCCATCCAGAGGTGCAGGAAGACGCTGCTGTCGAAGGTCGTCTCGACGAAGCTGAGGATGTGATAGCCGGTGCGGGTGGTGACGATCAGGTCCTGGACGGGGGGTCCTTTGCCGCCCTGCCCCTCGCCGTCGTCGCTCGCGCCCGCGCGCGTACCGGCGTCCGCGCCCTGCGTGCCGCCGCCCGGGCCGCCCGAGCGGTCCCCGGCGGTCCTGCCGGGCGCGCCGGGTAACGCGGATCTGTCCGGCGGTTCGGGGGCGAAGGCCGTGTACTCGGCTGCGGCCCGCGCCAGTTCGGCGGTCTCGGCCGCCGTGGCCTCGTGGTCGCCGTTGGGCGACTGGCCCGCCGTGCCGAGGGCGAGCCCGCTCGTCCAGTCGACGATCGCCGCGCCGCGCGCTCCCGGTAGGCTCATGGCCTCTTCCAGGCACGCATCGATTCCGGGCACGCGGACTCCCCTCCCAGACGGGCGTGCGGGCGCACTGCCGTACAGCAGTAACCGCGAGATTACGCAACGTCCGCGCGAGGGGGAGGCGTTCTGGCATTTTCCATCGGAACATGCACGCGATTCCGAGGTACTTGATATGAAGAAGGCCGGATCTGGTGGTTCCCGCCGAGTCGTTCCCGCCCGGAACGTCCCGTACGGTCCGCTCCTGCCCGGATGTTCTGGTCCGGTCACTTCCGTCCGGCCGCTTCCGTCCGGTCGTTCCCGTGCTTTCGCGCCCGTGCTCCCGCTGCTCAGTCCAGCAGCGCGTCGGCGTACGCGCCGCCCGACTCGGCCACGATCCCGTCGGTCGTCTGCTGTTCTCGTACGGTAGCGAAGCGCACCTCGCCGCCGGTACCCGCTTTCACGACAAAGCCGTGAATCCCCGGCCTGGCAAGGCTGTTGTAGGAGTAGTGGGCGGTGAAGAAGTACGCTCCCGTGTCGAGCGCGGCGACGAGATCGCCCTGCTCCAGCAGGGGCATCGGCCGGTTCTCGGCGAGCAGGTCGCCCGCGAAGCAGGCCGGCCCCGCGATGTCCTGGGCCACGGCGGGCCCCGTCCTGGGCCGGCCCCCGGCGTCGTACGCGGCGATCCGCAGTGGCCAGGAGGCCGGGGCGTAGACGGTACGGGTGGCGACCTGCGCGCCCGCGTGGGTCACGGCGATGGGCCGGCCCCCGGCGGACTTGGCGTACTCGACGCGCGCCAGGACGGTGCCGTGCTTGGCGAGCAGCGAACGGCCGAACTCCGTCACCAGCCCGTACCGCCCGTCCAGCAGTCCGGGCACGGTGTCCTTGAGGAGCCGGGCGTACGTGGCGTAGGTGGGCGTCTCCTCGTCGGACGAGAAGTTGACCGGGAGTCCGCCGCCGATGTCGAGGGTGTCGATCTGCCGGCGTCCGGCCGCCGCGTTGATCTCCTCGGCCAGCTCGTAGAGGCTCCGTACGCCCTGGGCCATCAGGTCGAGAGGGATGCCCTGCGAGCCGGAGTGGGTGTGCAGCCGGGTGAGCCAGGGGCGGTCCAGATACGCCTGGACCACCCAGGCGCGGGCGCCCTCGTCGCGCAGCGCGACGCCGAACTTGGAGGTGGCGGTGGCGGTGGACAGCGCCCCGATGGAACCGGCGCCGAGCTGCGGATTGACCCGCACTCCGCACGGCGGGACGGGTGAGGCGGCGGGGCCCGGGGACCCGGTGGCCGGGGCCCGGGCGGCCGAGCCGACCAGCGCGTCGATACGGGCCAGCTCCTGCGGGTTGTCCGCGTTGACGGCGATACCGAGGGCGAAGGCGTCCCGCAGCTCGGCGGCGGTCTTGGCGGGGGAGTCGAGGACGGTGCGGTCGGCCCGTACCCCCGCCGCCCGTGCGAGCGCCAGCTCCCCGGGGCTCGCGACCTCGGCGCCGATCCCTTCCGCGGCCAGCAGGCGCAGTACGGGCACCAGGGGCGCGGCCTTGACGGCGAAGGCGTGCAGTACGGGCGTGCCGGGCGCGGTGACCTCGGCGAAGGCGGCGTGGAGCGCGGCGGCCGAGGCGCGGATCCCGGCCACGTCGAGCAGGGCGACGACCGGGGCCGCGTCGCCGACCAGCCCCTGCTCGACGGCGGCCCGTACGGCGCGGTCGCGACGGGCGGCGGGGGAGCGGGCGGGATCCTCGCCGGAGGGAGCGCCCGGAGCGTCCGGGGGCGGGGCCGAAGGCATGTCTGAGGGCATGGGCGCCAGCCAATCATCCGGTGGGCGGCTCCGCAGTGGTTGACTAGTTCTATTCATCCGGTCAGGATGTGAATAGATTGTTCAACAGGAGCGTCACGGAGGAGGCACCCGCCATGTCAGGACCCCGGCCCGTACGGGCACCGCGCGGTACGGAACTGAGCGCCCTGGGATGGCAGCAGGAAGCGGCCCTCCGCATGCTCCAGAACAACCTGGACCCCGAGGTCGCCGAACACCCCGACAAGCTCGTCGTCTACGGCGGCACCGGCAAGGCAGCCCGCGACTGGCGCTCCTTCGACGCCATGGTGCGGACGCTGCGCACGCTCAAGCAGGACGAGACGATGCTCGTCCAGTCCGGCCGGCCGGTGGGCGTCATGCAGACCCACGAGTGGGCGCCGCGCGTGCTGCTCGCCAACTCCAACCTGGTCGGCGACTGGGCCAACTGGGAGGAGTTCCGCCGGCTCGAATCCCTCGGGCTCACCATGTACGGCCAGATGACGGCCGGGTCGTGGATCTACATCGGCACGCAGGGCATCCTCCAGGGGACGTACGAGACGTTCGCCGCCGTCGCCGCCAAGAAGTTCGGCGGCACGCTCGCCGGGACGATCACCCTCACCGCCGGTCTGGGCGGCATGGGCGGCGCGCAGCCGCTCGCCGTGACCATGAACGACGGGGTCGCGATCTGTGTCGACTGCGACCCGCGCGCCATCGACCGCCGTATCGAGCACCGCTACCTCGACGTGCGGGCCGACAGCCTGGAACACGCCCTCCAGCTCGCCACCGAGGCGCGCGACGCCCGCCGTCCGCTCTCCATCGGGCTGCTCGGCAACGCGGCCGAACTGCTGCCGCGCATGCTCGCCGAGGGCGCGCCCGTCGACATCGTCACGGACCAGACCTCCGCGCACGACCCGCTGGCGTACCTGCCGATCGGCGTCGACTTCGACGACATGGCCTCGTACGCCGCCGAGAAGCCCGCCGACTTCACCCGGCGCGCCCGTGAGTCGATGGCCCGGCACGTCGAGGCGATGGTCGGCTTCATGGACGCGGGTGCCGAGGTCTTCGACTACGGCAACTCCATCCGCGGCGAGGCCCAACTGGCCGGATACGACCGCGCCTTCGCCTTCCCCGGCTTCGTGCCCGCCTACATCCGGCCGCTCTTCTGCGAGGGGAAGGGCCCGTTCCGCTGGGCGGCGCTCTCCGGCGAGGCGTCCGACATCCACAAGACCGACCGGGCGATCCTCGACCTCTTCCCCGAGAACGAATCCCTGCACCGCTGGATCAAGATGGCGGGCGAGCGCGTCCACTTCCAGGGCCTGCCGGCCCGGATCTGCTGGCTCGGCTACGGCGAGCGCGACAAGGCGGGCGAGCGCTTCAACGACATGGTCGCCTCCGGCGAACTCGCCGCGCCGCTCGTCATCGGCCGCGACCACCTGGACTGCGGCTCGGTCGCCTCCCCGTACCGCGAGACCGAGGCCATGCTCGACGGCTCCGACGCCATCGCGGACTGGCCGCTCCTGAACGCCATGGTCAATGTCGCCTCCGGTGCCTCCTGGGTCTCCATCCACCACGGTGGCGGCGTCGGCATGGGCCGCTCGATCCACGCGGGCCAGGTCTCGGTCGCCGACGGGACGCCGCTCGCGGGCGAGAAGATCCGCCGCGTCCTCACCAACGACCCGGGCATGGGCGTCATCCGCCATGTCGACGCCGGGTACGACCTCGCGGAGACGGTCGCCGAGGAGCGCGACGTCCGCGTCCCCATGCGCGAGGACGCGACCGCCGCCGCCGCGCCGGCCGAGGGCGCCACGGCATGACGGCCCCCGCCTCCGCCCACGAGCCCGCCTCCTCGCAGGAGCCTTCCTCCGCCCATGAGCCCGCCTCGTCCCAGGAGTCCGTCTCCTCCCGGGCCCCCGACTCCTTCCACGAGCCCGCCTCGTTCCAGGAGATGTGGCGCGATCTCGCCCCCCTCGGCCGCGACCCGGGCAGCGGCGGCTACCGCCGCTACGCCTGGACCGCCGCCGACGCGGACTGCCGCGCCTGGTTCCGCGCGCAGGCCGAGGACCGGGGTCTCACCTGCGAGGTCGACCGCAACGGCAACCAGTGGGCCTGGCTCGGCGACCCCCTCGCCGGGGACGCCGTCGTCACCGGATCGCATCTCGACTCCGTACCCGACGGGGGCGCCTTCGACGGGCCCCTCGGCGTCGTCTCCTCCTTCGCCGCGCTGGACGAGCTGCGGCGCAGGGGAGCGCGGCTCACCAAGCCCCTGGCCATCACCAACTTCGGGGACGAGGAGGGCGCCCGCTTCGGTCTCGCCTGCGTCGGCTCCCGGCTCACCGCGGGCCGGCTCACCGCCGCCCAGGCCCATGAGCTGCGCGACGGCGAGGGCGTCCCCCTGCCGAAGGCGATGGAGGCCGCCGGATACGACCCGGCCACCCTCGGTCCCGACCCCGAACGACTCGCCCGGATCGGCGCGTTCGTCGAACTCCACGTCGAGCAGGGGCGCGCCCTCGATCTCTCCGGCGACCCCGTCGGCATCGCGTCCGCGATCTGGCCGCACGGCCGCTGGCGCTTCGACTTCCACGGCGAGGCCAACCACGCGGGCACCACCCGTCTCGCCGACCGCCGCGACCCGATGCTGACGTACGCGGAGACCGTCCTGGCCGCCCGCCGCGAGGCGGAACTCGCCGGGGCCCTCGCCACCTTCGGCAAGATCTCCGTCGAGCCCAACGGCGTCAACGCCATCCCCTCCCTCGTCCGCGGCTGGCTGGACTCCCGCGCCGCCGACCAGTCCGCCCTGGACACCGTCGTCGCCGCGATCGAGGCCGCCGCCCGCGAGGCCGCCGACCGCGCGGGTATCGACGTGCGTGTCGTACGGGAGTCCTTCACCCCCGTGGTCGAGTTCGAGCACGCCCTGCGCGACGAACTCGCCCGCATCCTGGCCCACCGCCCCGGATCCGGCGGCCGTGAGGTGCCCGTGCTCGGCACCGGCGCCGGACACGACGCGGGCATCCTGTCCGGCTCCCTCCCGACCGCCATGCTGTTCGTACGGAACCCCACGGGCGTCTCCCACTCCCCGGCCGAATCCGCGGCCGAGGACGACTGCGTGGCCGGTGTCCTCGCCCTCGCCGACGTACTGGAAGGACTCGCGTGCGCATGAAGCGGCCGACCGCCTCCTCGGGCCGGACCCAGGTCACCGCCCGGCCGGAATCCGCCACCCCGGCCACCGGCACCGGCACCGCCCGGACCGGGAGCGCGGAGACCGCCGGCCCCGCCGGTCCGCCCGAACCGGCCCGCACCTACTGGCTGGAGCACGCCTGGCTCACCGACGGCCGGCCTCACGTCGAGCCCGGCGTGGCCGTCGACGTCACCGGCGGCCGGATCGCCGCCGTACGCACCCAGGTCACCACCCCGCCCCCCGGCGCCACCGTCCTGCGCGGCCTGACCCTGCCGGGCCTGGCCAACGCCCACTCGCACGCCTTCCACCGTGCCCTGCGCTCCACCGTCCAGGTCGGCTCCGGCACCTTCTGGACCTGGCGCGAGATCATGTACGGGATCGCCGCCAAGCTCACCCCCGACTCGTACTTCGCCCTCGCCCGCGCCGTCTACGCCGAGATGGCGCTGGCCGGCATCACCTCCGTCGGTGAGTTCCACTACCTCCACCACGCCCCCGGCGGGACGCCCTACGACCAGCCCAACGCCATGGGCGAGGCGCTGATCGCGGCGGCGGCCGAGGCCGGGATCCGGATCACCCTCCTCGACACCGCCTATCTCTCCTCCGGCATCGCCCGGCGGCGCGGCGGCGAACCCCCCGAGCGGCACCAGCTCCGCTTCTCCGACGGCGACGCGACCGCCTGGGCCGAGCGCGCCTCCGCCCTCGCCTCGGCCGTCAAGGACGGCGACCAGGCGCTGATCGGCGCGGCCGTCCACTCCGTACGCGCCGTCCCCGCCGAACAGCTCGCCACCGTCGCCGCCTGGGCCGGGGAGCACGGCGCCCCGCTCCATGTCCATCTCTCCGAGCAGACCGCGGAGAACGAGGCCTGCCTCGCCGTCCACGGCGTCACGCCCACCCGGCTGCTCGCCGACCACGGCGTCCTCGGCCCCCGTACCACCGGCGTCCACAACACCCACCTCACCGACGAGGACATCGCGCTCCTGGGCACCGCCGCCACCGGCACCTGCATGTGCCCCACCACGGAGCGCGACCTCGCCGACGGCATCGGCCCCGCCGGGCGCCTCCAGCGCGCGGGCTCGCCGCTCTCCCTCGGCAGCGACAGCCACGCCGTCATCGACCTCTTCGAGGAGACGCGCGCGATGGAGCTGAACGAACGGCTGCGCTCCCGCCGCCGCGGCCACTGGACGGCGGCGACGCTGCTCCACGCGGCCACCGCGGGCGGCCACGCGGCCCTCGGCCGGCCCGACGCGGGCCGCATCGGGCCCGGCGCGCTCGCCGACCTCGTCACGATCGCGCTGGACTCCGTCAGAACAGCGGGCACGCTGCCACGGCTCGGCGCGGAGACCGCCGTATTCGCCGCCTCCGCCGCTGATGTACGCCATACGGTCGTGGGCGGCCGTCATGTCGTACGCGACGGAGCCCATGCCCTGATCCCCGATGTCCCGGCAGCCCTCGACCGGTCCATCGCCGCCCTGCGCGGCTGACACCACGGACCGCGCGGATCGCACGAGCCCCCGCGCGGCCGGAGGAGATCATTCCTTCCATGACGACGACCACGGCCACGGCCACCACCACCGGGACCACCACCACCCTCATCACCAACATCGCCGGACTGGTCACCAACGACCCCTCTCTCGGTGACGGAACCCCCATCGGTCTGATCCAGGACGCGGCCGTCGTCATCGACGGCGACCGCATCGCCTGGGTCGGTGAATCAAGCAAAGCACCCGCCACTGACAACGCCGTCGACGCCGGTGGCCGGGCCGCCCTCCCCGGCTTCGTGGACTCCCACTCCCACCTGGTCTTCGCGGGCGACCGGACCCAGGAGTTCAACGCCCGCATGTCCGGCCGCGCCTACTCCGCGGGCGGCATCCGCACCACCGTCGCCGCCACCCGCGCCGCGACCGACGCCGAGCTGGACGCCAACGTCGCGCGCTACCTCGCCGAGGCGCTCCGGCAGGGCACCACCACGCAGGAGACCAAGTCCGGCTACGGCCTGACCGTCGCCGACGAGGCCCGCGCCCTGCGTATCGCCCGGGAGCGGACCGACGAGGTCACCTACCTCGGCGCGCACATCGTCCCGCCCGACCACGCCGCCGACCCGGCCGCGTACGTCGCCCTCGTCACCGGCGAGATGCTGGACGCCTGCGCCCCGTACGCCCGCTGGATCGACGTCTTCTGCGAGCAGGGCGCCTTCGACGGCGACCAGGCCCGCGCGATCCTCACCGCGGGCCGCGCCAAGGGCCTGCACCCCCGCGTCCACGCCAACCAGCTCTCGTACGGCCCCGGTGTCCAGCTCGCCGTCGAACTCGACGCCGCCTCCGCCGACCACTGCACCCACCTCACGGACGCGGACGTCGACGCCCTCGCCCACAGCTCCACCGTGGCCACGCTGCTGCCCGGCGCCGAGTTCTCCACCCGCGCCGCCTGGCCGGACGCCCGCCGGCTGCTCGACGCGGGCGCGACCGTCGCGCTCTCCACCGACTGCAACCCCGGCTCGTCGTTCACCTCCTCGATGCCGTTCTGCGTCGCCCTCGCCGTACGCGACATGGGCATGACCCCGGACGAGGCGGTCTGGTCGGCCACCGCGGGCGGCGCGGCGGCCCTGCGCCGGACGGACATCGGCCGCCTCACCCCCGGCGCCCGCGCCGACCTCGCCCTCCTCGACGCCCCGAGCCATGTCCACCTCGCCTACCGGCCCGGCGTCCCCCTGGTCTCCTCGGTCTGGCGGAACGGCGCCCGCGTCCACTGACACGGGGCCGTTCCCCGCCCGCGTCCACCGACCCGGGGCCGTTCCCCGCCCGCGGGCGGAACCTCCGCGCCCACCTACCCCTTCAGCGCGGCGACCTCGTCGATCCGGGGCCGCAGCTTCCGTACGGCCAGCGTCTTCGCGTACGGCTTCAGCCGCCGCCGCATCGTCTCGAAGTGCTCGTCCCCGCGGGCCGACGAGACGTGTTCGTAGTCGTCCAGGAACTGCCACCAGCTCCCGCACGCCGCCTCCAGATGGCCGAGCTCCAACTGGCGCTGCGCCAGCACGGCGAGGAAGTGGACACGCCCCTGCCGCTCGTGCTTCTGCTGCACCTGGAGGGACTGCTGGAGCGCGGCTATCGAGCCCGGCAGGTCCTTGAACTCGTACAGCACGTGCGACACGTGGAAGAGGTACGCGGTCCTGTCGTAGCCGCCGATCGACTCGCGCCGGTTGTCCGCCTTGGTCAGCGCGGCCTCCGTCTGGCGCAGCCGGCCGAACGCCTGCCGCTTGTCCCCGACCATCGCCGCCGCGTGCGCCTGCTGCCCCGACAGGAAGGCCTGGAGGCGCGGCTCGGCCTTCGGTGACGCCTCGGCGGCCGAGTCGGCCAGCTCCAGCGCCCGCTTGCCGTACCCGAGGTTCGACGCCTGGAGGGACATGCCGCGCAGCGTCCGGCAGTACGTGACGTGGTCCCCCGCGGAACCGGCCAGCTCCAGGGCCCTGAGGTAGTACTGCTGGCCCAGCCCGTGCGCACGCTCGTACATCGCCATCCAGCCGGTCAGGTAGACCAGGTCGGAGGCAGCGGCGAGCATGTCGTTGCGCACGGTCTCGGCGGCTTCCGCCTTCAGCCACGGCATGACCGTGTTCACCAGAAACGCCGCCGCCATCGGGCGCGCGTGACCGCCCCCGAGTTCATCCAGAATGTCCGCTATCCGGTCCGTCATTGTGCGTACGGCCTGTACCTGCGGCGCGCCTATCCGTACGGTCCGCTTCCCTGGAGCGGGGGTCGAAGGGGGCGCCGCGTGGGCCAGATCGGGGAAGAGCGGGACGACGACGGCGGCGGAGAAGAGCCCTGCGGCGATCAGGCCGCGACGTGATGGATCCATGTCTGCTCTCCCCATGTCGGCCAGTTCTTCGATCGTGTTGACACCGGCGGGGCCGGTGGAGCCGACGGAAGCGGTGTAACCGGCGGAGCCCCCCGGGACGCCGGTGAAGCCGGAGCCCGGAGGGCCCGGGCGCGCGACGGGCAGTCCGGCCTCGGCGTGCGTGACCGGACGGCCCAGTTTCCGCGCGAAAGCCTCCACGATCAGCGGCCTGACCTGGTCCTTGGGCATGGTGCCCGCGACCCAGTGGGAGACCGCCGACTGGTCGTAGTGGAGTTCGAGCCCGGCCTCGGCGCCGATGCGGTTGATGATCAGTGCGAACTGCGCACGGGACCACTTGGCCTGCGCCAGCAGACCGGCGAGACCGGTGTTCGGAGTGCGGGAATTACTCGCCATGTGTCCAACTCCCCCAAGCGTTCATGGCTTTCATCATCAGACTGTTCTCCACGGTACTCGCGGAGGGTCATAAGGCTGTTTTCTGTTCAACAGGGCCAAGCAGCACAGCACACGAAGACGGGGGCCAAGGTGAACACAGTGACAGACGACAGAACAGGTGGCACAGCAGAAAACGCGCACACCACCTACAACGCCGACTCCGCGCAGACTCCTCACACTTCACACACTTCGGAGTGCGTGGACCACAACGCCATAGGGTTCGACGCCGATCGCGCGCTGGCGCCGCATCGCATGATGCCGCCGCCCGCCGAGATCGCGGACCTCACCACCCGGCTCGTCGGCCATGGCGCGAGGCTCGTCTCCATCGTCGAGGCGATCCCCGAGGCCGAGCACACCGTACGGGCCAAAGGAGCACTCAAGGACTGGTACGACCTGACCGACAGCGGACCCGGGCCCGGAGCCATGGCCCACTGGGTCTACATGCGGGCACTGGCGCGCATGTGCCGTACGTTCATGGATTACCTGCGGGAACGTGACCGCGAAGGCCGGCAGCGGCCATGAGTCCGGAAGGGAAACAGCAAGCCTGGTTCGTGATCGCGGTATGCACACTGGGGCTGACCATCGCACTCGCCGTGGGACTGCGCCTCTGAGGCGGCCCGTCGCTCGGCGCACAGTTCGGCGCAAGGTTCGGCGGAGAGTCAATTCAGGGCGCCGGTCCGGATCAGGCCCCACTGGTCCGGATGGGCGCACACCGTGTCCACCGTGCCTCCGGGCACCTTCAGCACCTCCTCCACCTGCTCCACCTCTTCCACCTCCCGCACTCTTCTGCACCACCCGTTGCGCGCGATTCCCTGATCCGTGACGAGATGGGCGAGTGGCACTGTCCCGGAATGATTTGGGCCGGTACCGTCCTGTCGAGTGCGGGCCCACGGGAGACACGGGTCCGCGGGGGGATGCGACCGGGGGGTCGAGTTGGTCGAGTTGAACGATGTGCACCGCGCTGCGCGCCTGCGCGTGGTGGCACCCGCGGATCTGGACGACGCGGAGATCGAGTCCTGGCGCGAGCTGCGCGCCAAGTCGGGGGCTCCCGCCAGCCCTTTCATGGAACCGGAGTTCACCCTGGCGGTCGGCCGCGTCCGGCCGGGCGCGCGCGTCGCCGTCGTACGGGAGAGGACGGGAGGCGCGCGGGGCGCGTCCGGTGCGGCCGCGGGCGAGCCCGGCGAGCTTATGGGATTCTTCCCGTACGAGCGCGGCGCGCTGGGGCACGGAAGGGCCATCGGCCTCGGCGTCTCCGACTGCCAGGGCGGGGTGTTCCGCAGCGGACTGCGGCTCACGGCACGCGAACTGCTCGCCGGCTGCTCGCTGGTGGCCTGGGAGTTCGACAACCTCGAAGCGGGCCAGCGGCTGTTCGTCCCGCCCGGCGCCGGTGAACCCGCCGGGTTCGAGTCCCCGGTCATCGAGGTCGGGGAGGGGTACGAGGCGTACGAGGCGGCCCTGCGGGCCCGGTCGCCCAAGTTCTTCCGTACGACGGCGGCGAAGGAGCGCAGGCTCGGCCGGCAGGCGGGCGAGGTCCGCTTCGTCTTCGACGAGCGCGACCCGGCGGCGCTGCGCACGCTCATGGAGTGGAAGTCCGCGCAGTACCGCAGGACCGGCCGCCGTGACCGCTTCGCGAAGGAGTGGATCAGCGCACTCGTACGGCAGCTCGCCACGACCCGTACACCGGGGTGCTCCGGCGTGCTCTCCGTGCTGTACGTGGCGGACCGCCCGGTGGCGGCACACTTCGGGCTGCGTTCGCGCACCGTGCTGTCGTGCTGGTTCCCGGCGTACGACCCGGACTTCGCCAAGTTCTCGCCGGGCCTGATCCTGCACCTGCGGATGGCGGAGGCCGCGGCGGCGGCCGGGATCGGGGTGCTCGATCTGGGGCGCGGCGCGGCGGAGTACAAGGACGCGCTCAAGACCGGCGGCCTACGGGTCCACGAGGGCGCCGTGACCCGCCCGGGCGTGCGGGCCGCCCTCTACCGGCTGGGCAAGGAGCCGGTCCGCCGGGCGCACGGCTTCGTACGGGAGCGGCCCCAACTGGCCGCGCACGCGAAGGCGGCGCTGAACCGGATGGGCCGCCTTCGGGACGGTCGCCTGCGGGACAGGTGACGAACGCGCGGCACGCGGCATGGGGGCGGCGGGCGGCGCATCAACCGACCAGGGGGAGCGATGACGCACACACCACGGACGACGGGGAGAGGCACCGGCCCAGGACCCGGTGGAGGGACGGGCCGGGGGGCCGACGGGGGGACGGGCCGCGCGGTCGGTGGAGGTACGGGCCGGGGGGCCGGTGGGGGTGGTCCTGACCGCCGTCCGCCGTTACGCCGCGCGCCGGTTCCGGCGGCCATCGCCGTCGCCGAACTCGATCTCCGCGCGGCCGACGGCACCGTCCGCTCGCTCCGCCCGGCGCCCGGGGGCCCGCCCCCCGGGGAGGGGGCGGTGTACGCGCTGGTGCGGATCGACGGCCGCCCGGTCGCGACGGTGACCTGCCAGGTGGCGGCGGGCCAGGACCCGGCGGAGGCGCTGGTGACCGCCTTCCGCGCGCGGGAGGCGGCCCCTGGGGCGGCGTCGCGTGCCGCCCCGGATCCGTCACCGCCGGCGCCCCTTCCCCCTCGTACGACCGTCGTCGTCGCCACCCGCGAGCGCGCCGGCCAACTCGCCCGCGCCCTCGACTCGCTCCTCGCCCAGGACCACCCCGACTTCCGCGTCCTGGTCGTCGACAACGCGCCCCGCACCACCGCCACCCGCGACCTGGTCGCCGCCCGCTACGCGGGCCGCGTCGACTACGCGCGCGAGCCGCGCCCCGGCCTCGCCGTGGCCCACAACCGTGGCGTCGCGGCGGCGGACCGCGCGGCCCCGGTCGTCGCCTTCACCGACGACGACGTGATCGCCGACCCGCACTGGCTCTCCGCCCTCACCGCGCCCTTCGCGGCGGACCCCGGCCTCGGCTGCACCACAGGCCTCATCCTCCCGGCCCGGCTGACCACCCCCGCGCAGATCCTGCTGGAGAGCCACGGAGGCTTCGCCAAAGGCTTCGCGCCCCGGCTGTACGACCCGGCGGCGCCGCCCGCGGGTGAACCCCTCTTCCCGTTCACGGCCGGAAGCTTCGGTTCCGGGGCCAACATGGCGTTCCGCGCCGACGCGCTGCGTGCCGTCGGCGGTTTCGACCCGGCCACCGGCACCGGCACGCCCGCCAGGGGCGGTGACGACCTCTACGCCTTCGTCCGTGTCCTCGCCGCCGGGCACCGGCTGCGCTACACCCCCGAGGCGCTGGTCTGGCACCACCACCGCGAGACCTGGCAGGACCTGCGGAACCAGGCGTACGGATACGGGGCGGGCCTGACCGCGTACCTCACGGCGCTCCTCGTACGCCGCCCCGCCCTGCTGCCGGCCCTGCTCGTGAAGGTGCCACGCGGCCTGGCGCACGCCCGCGCGATCACGGCGCACCGCCCGGACGACGCGCACGCCGGTGGTGCTGCAGGCGACATGACGCAAGCGCCGGGTGCGCACGGCGCGCAGTCGTACCCCTGGCCGCGCTCCCTCTCCCGCCTGGAGCGCCGGGGGATGCTGTACGGCCCCCTCGGCTACGCGAAGGCGCGGCTCCGGGCGCGCGGCGGCGCCACCGGGAGGACGCCGTGACGGACCGGCACACACCGGACCGGCACACACCGGACCGGCACACACCGGAGCGGCACACACCGGACGTGCACGCGCCGGAGTGGGACACACGTGACCGGCGCACTCCGGACTGGCGCACTCCGGACCGGCGTACTCCGGAGTGGGACACGCCCGACCGGATCCCCGTCCTCCTCTACCACGCCGTGATGGACGCTCCGCCCGCCTGGATCGCCGAATTCACCGTCACGCCCCGGGATTTCGCCGCTCATCTCGACGCGGTCACCGCCAGTGGCCGTACCGCCGTCCCCGTCAGCGCCCTGGTCCGGCACCTCACCCGGTGCGCGCCGCTGCCGCCCCGGCCGGTCGTCCTCACCTTCGACGACGGCTTCGCCGATCTGCCGGGCCCGACGGCCGAGGCGCTCGCCGCCCGTGCCCTGCCCGCCACCGCCTATCTGACCACCGGGGCCATCACTCCGGGCCGCACCAGCCTGCTGCCGCCCGCGCCGATGATGACGCTCGCCCAGGCGGGCCGGCTGGAGTCGTACGGCCTGGAGGTCGGGGCGCACACGGTCACGCACCCCCAGCTCGACACCCTGCGCGGCCCCGCTCTCCGGCGTGAACTGCGGGAAGCCAAGGACGCGCTGGAGGAGACGCTGGGCCGTGAGGTCGCGCATCTCGCCTATCCGCACGGTTACAACAGCCGCGCGGTGCGCCGGGCGGCCGAGAGCGCGGGGTACGCCTCGGCCGTCGCCGTACGGCACGCCCTCAGCTCGGGACGCGACGAGCCGTACCGCATCGCCCGGCTCATCGTGCGCCGTACCCACACCGCGGCGGACGTCGCGTCGTGGATGGCGGGCGGGGCGGCAGCGGGGGAGCGGGTGAAGGTGGCGCCGTACCGGGACTCGCCGGCCACGCTCGGCTGGCGGCTGTACCGGGGCGCGCGGGCCCGGGTGAAGGGGCCGGAATTCGCCGGGTAGTCGCCGATGCGTACGCACGGGCGGGTGGTCATGCCGGGTCGTTACGGACGGATGGTCATGAACGGCGCTGAACAGTGACGGATGATGACGAGGGGGGAAGGTATCTCATGACCGCGCGTACCGACCGCACGACCGGCTCAGGAACCAACGGCCCGGCACGCACGGACCAGGCACACGCCGACCAGGCGCCCACCGGTCCGTCGCCCACCGGTCCGCCCCGCACCGACCCGCGCCCGCCCCTCCCGCCCCGTCCGCCGCGCCGCGGCCCGGGCGCGTCGTTCCTGATCCGCTTCCAGCGGTTCCTCACCTGGCCACCGCTGCTGATCGCGGCCGTCCTCTGGACCTGGTCCTTACCCCGGATCGGCTTCCGGGACATCGGGGAGTTCGGTCTCCTCGACCGTTTCCCGGCCGCGTACTACGCCTCGCTCGCCGTGCTCTCCCTCGGCTTTCTCGTCAGCCTGCGCCGGGCCGGGACCGCCCCGTGGTGGCCGCTGACCTACTGCGTCGCGATGCTCGTCGCGCTCAAGGCGCCGCCCGGCATCCTCTACGACTCCGTGCGCTACGCCTGGGCGTCCAAGCACGACGCCGTGATAGCGCGGCTGCTCGCCGAGGGGACCTTCCACCCGCAGCAGCAGCTCTCCGGCGGAATGTCCGCGTACGACCAGTGGCCGGGCTTCTTCTCGCTCAACGCCGCGCTGATCAGAGCCTTCGGGGTGCACGGCGCGGCCTCGTACACCAACTGGGCTCCGGTGCTCTTCGGGCTGCTCATGCTCCCGGTGCTGATCCTGATCTACCGCACCTTCACCGACGACTGGCGGCTCGTCTGGACCGCGGTCTGGATCTTCCAGCTCGCCAACTGGGTGGGCCAGGACTACCTCGCGCCGCAGGGCTTCGCCTATCTGCTCTTCCTGACCGTGTTCGCCGTGGTCGTACGGCACTTCGTACGGCCCGGATCGGCCGGCCGGCTGCGCGAGCGCTCCCGCCTCGATCCGTCGGCGACGTCGGTGCCGCCACCCACCACCCTGAGACAGCGCGCGGTCTGCGTGGCGATCCTCGCCCCGCTGATCGGTGCCATCAACGCCTCGCACCAACTCACCCCCGTGATGCTCTGCATGACGCTGATGGCCCTCTGTCTGACCCGCCGCTACCGCAACATCGGGCTGCTCGTGGTCACCGGCCTCATCATGCTCGTCTGGGACCTGACGATGGGCCGCGTCCTCTTCCTGGACACCCTGGCCACCCTGCGGGACTCGGCGGGCGACCTGCTGAAGAACTCCCGCCCGGGTTTCGCCGGTGAACCGACCGGTCCCGGGCCGGAGCTGGTGGGCACCGCCAACATCCTGATGGTGCTGGTCCTGGGGGCACTGGCCGCGACCGCGGTGCTGCTGCGGCGCAGGCTGGTACGGAGCGCGCTGCCGCTGCTGCTGGCCGCGGCGGCGCCCGTACCGCTGTTCGCCGTGAACGACTACGGCGGTGAAATGCTGTTCCGCGTCTATCTGTTCGGGCTGCCGGGCACGGCGTTCTTCGCCGCCGCCGCGCTCGTACCGCCCGCCGCGGGACGGGAGAAGGCCCGGCGCCTGGCCCGCCGGGCGACGGCCCTGGTGCTCCCCGTGGCCCTGGCCGCCCTGCTCGTCGGCTTCCTGCCCTCGTACTACGGCAAGGAGGGCATGCAGTACGCGCCGCCCGCCGAGAACGCGTTCGTCGAACGGGCCTACGACCGGGCGCCGGACGGTTCGCTGATCCTCGCCACCACCGGTTCCTTCCCCGGCGCGTACTACCGCTACGACAAGTACGAGCGCTGGTTCTTCACCGAACAGGAAGTGCCGGAGAACCTGAGAATGCTCAAGGATCCCGCCCGCTATCTCGACGAGGGCATCCCGGACGGCCGTCCGGCGTACGTGATCCTCACCCCGTCCCAGGAGAAGGCCACGATCGGCGAGGGGTATCTGCCGGCAGGCGGTTTCGCCCGGATGCGCGAGGCGCTGAAGCGGTCGCCGCACTTCAAGGTCGTGGAGGAGAGCCGCTACGGCCTGCTGCTGGAACACGTGGCAACTCCCGCGCCCGCGCCCGCCCTTCGCACAGCCCCCGCCACACCACCCCGATGACGGACGCGGAGGCAGCCGCCATGGACCAGCACACCGCCCACCAGCCGCAGCTCCACTCCCGGCCCTGGCTCAGAGCCGGGCTCGCCCTCTCCGGATGGCCCGCCCTCGCGGCGACCGCGCTCCCCGACGGGGTGCCGCTGCGCTGGATCCCCATCCTGCTCTTCGTCACCTTCGGCCCCGGGTGCGCCCTGCTCCTCCCGCTGCCCGGCGGTCTGCGCCCGGCCGCCCGGCTGGAGGTCCTGGCGCTGGCCGCGCCGGTGAGCCTCTCCCTCGCGACGCTCACCGCCACCGCGCTCTTCCTCGTGGCGGGCTTCTCCGCCCCGCTGTTCCTCGGCTCGCTCGCGGTCTTCTGCACGGTCGTGGCCCCGCTGCCCGCCCTGCCGCTGCCCGCCGCGACCCGGGGCGCGGCCGAACGCGCCAAACCCGCTCCGGAAGGCCATATATGACGCGCGACCACATACGTACGGGAGTACGCGCGGGGGCGAGCCGCGGCACGTACCTGGCGCTCGTCCTCGCCGCCGTCGGCGCCCTGCTCGCCGGGCTCGGGGTCTGGGTCGCCCGGGCGGAGAAGGACGGACCGGGCCCGGACCAGGCCCTCCCGGAGAACGCCGCCTCCGGCGCGGTGCCGAACGGGCCGTGCGCGCCGGACGGGAAGCTGGCGCCGCCGTGCGGGGCCTGGTGGGGAGCGTACGTCCCGTACGCGGCGAACGGGTCGCTCACGGACGCCGTGCACGGCTTCGAGAAGAAGATCGGGCGCAAGCTCGATCTCGTCTACAACTACCACGACATGTCCAACACACAGCGCGACGGAGTGCTCCTCACCCCCGAGGAGCAGGAGCTGGGCCGGGACCGGATGCTGATGCTGGCCTGGGAGTCCACCGTGTGGACCGAGCCGCACCACGAGAACTGGACGGAGACCCAGCTCGGCTGGGCCAATGTCGCGGCCGGGAAGTTCGACGAGGAGATCATCGACCCGCAGGCCAGACGGCTCAAGGCGTACGGCAAGCGGGTCTTCTTCTCCTTCGACCAGGAGACGGATTTCCGTACGCCGGACGCGGGCACGCCCGAGGAGTTCGTCGCCGCCTACCGCCACATCTACGACCGGTTCGAGAAGCTCGGCGTGGACAACGTGGTGTGGGTGTGGACGGTCTCCGGCTATCTGGGGAACGCGGAGCTGATGAAGTCGCTCTACCCGGGCGACGCGTACGTCGACTGGATCGGCATGGACCAGTACAACTACTACCGCTGCCAGCGGAACGCGCGCTGGCTGGACTTCGACGAGAGCCAGCGCCCCACCTACGACTGGCTGCGCGCGAACATATCGGACCGCAAGCCCGTCATGCTCTCCGAGTTCAGTACGGCGCCCGACCCGGAGGACCCGGACCGGCAGCGCGGCTGGTACCAGCGGGTGCCGGAGGTGGCGCGGACGCTGCCGGGGGTGAAGGCGCTGGTGCAGTGGAACCGGCCGGTGCCGGGCCCGCACTGCGATCTGACCGTCAACCAGGGCCCGGCGCTGGACGGTTACCGGGAGGCGGGCCGGGACGACTACTTCCGCCAGCCGGTCCCGCCGCGCTGACGCCGTACCTCCTGCCGATCCCGTACCTCCTGCCGATCCCGTACCTCCTGCCGATCCCGTACCTCCTGCCGACCCCGTACGCCCTGCCGACGCCGTACGAGGAGGACCACACACGTCACCCCGAGCAGCGCCAGGAAGAGCGGCAGGGCCACCGCCGCCAGCGGATCCTGCGCCGACCACCCGGCCACCGCCAGCACCCACACCACCCCCGACACGGCCCGCCCGTCCGTTCCCAGCGCCCACAGGGTCACGGCGACCAGCGCCAGACAGAGCAGTTGCAGGACGACGGGCAGGGCGCGCAGCACCTGGTCGGGCGTCCCGGCGGCTCCCGCCAGCGCGTCCGCGATCTGCCAGTGCCAGGGACCCGACGCCCGGTCCGGCCGTACGCCGAGCAGCGGCGGCGCACTGTGCAGCGCGGCGAAGGTGATCAGCGGCCCGAGGGCGAGCAGGACGGGCCCGGGCCGTTCGAGCGAGACGGCGGCGCACTGGACCACGATCAGCAGCATGCCCGCGACGAGCGTGAGAGGCGGCAGTACGTCCAGGAGCTGGGCGCCGGTGAGCTGATCGCGGCCGATGTCGCCGAGCCGGGCCAGCGGTGTCCAGAACAGCCCGGCACAGAGCCCGAGCAGCAGCCACAGCACGGTGACGGTCCGGCTCTCGTCGATCCGGTCGGCGTGCCCCGGCGGGTGCGCGGGCGCGTTCCCGGAACCCCGTACGGGGACGGGTACGGGCATGCCGAAGGCCGGCGTCGGCGTGTCGTGGGCGCCGCGAAGATAGGCGGTGCGTCCGGCCCAGGTCGTGCCGTACGCCGCGTCCTCCTCGGCCCGCGCGTCGCCCGCCGCCGCTTCCCCGCCCGCCGCGCCCTGTACGGCGGCCCTGCGGGCCCAGGCGGTCCCGTAATACGACTCCGCCTCCCCGTCCTTCCCGCCCCGCCCCGCCCCCGTACGCCGGACACCGACCCAGTCGGCGCCGTCCTTCGTCCGGTGGCGGTGGCGCAGCGCCGCGCGCAGTCCCGGCGCCGCGACCAGCGCGATCAGCGTCATGGACAGCAGCATCGCCAGCCCGGCGCCGGAGATCCCGGCGGGCCCGAGCAGGACCAGCGCGCTGCCCAGGACCAGGACACACATGGCGCCCTGGAGCGCGGCGAGCATGCCCGTGCGGCCCTGGACCCGCAGCACCCCGATGTACAGCTCGACGACGACGCGGGGCAGCGCGGCGGCGGCGAGCAGCCGGAGCACGGTGGTGCCGTGCTCGGCGTAGTCGGCGCCGAACGGCGTGAGGATCTGCGGCGCGAAGAGCACCAGCACCAGCACCACGGGCACCAGCAGCAGCGTCATCCGGCGCAGCGCCCCGCGCACGCCCTCCGCCAGCCGGTCGGGGCTGTGCGAGGCGTGCGCGGTGAGGGAGGAGGCCATGTTGATGGCCATGAACTCCATCGTGCCGCCGACGGTGTAGGCGGTGTAGAAGAAGGCGTTGTGCGCGGAGTCGAAGCGGACCGCGACCATCACCGGCAGCAGGTTGATCATGGCGAGGCTGAAGAGCGCCCCGAACGAGTCACCGGCGAGGAACCGCCCGATCTCCCGGAGCCGAGGCGGTTCGCGGTCGTGGTCGGCGGCGGCCTGGCGCGGGATGAGCCTGCGGAAGATCAGCCAGCCCAGCGGCAGTACGGACAGGGCGATGGCCGCCGCCCAGGAGACGAAGACGCCGAGCACGGGCAGGGCGGTGGCGAACGCGGCGAGCATGAGCAGCTTGCCGATGGAGAAGACGGCGTTGCCGACGGGCACCCAGAAAGCTTTCCGCAGCCCGGTCAGCACCCCGTCCTGGAGGGTGAGCAGCGCCCACGCGACACAGGACGCGGTGAAGACGAGCCCGGCCGTCAGCCCGTCGAGGGGCGCGTAGGAGGGCCCCCAGAGGTCGAGGGTGGCCAGGAACACCGCGCAGGCGACGCACACGACGAGCGAACTGACGGCGTACGCGCGCCACACCAGCGGTCCGGTGGCCCGGCCGGCCCGGGGGACGTAGCGGACCACCGCGCCGATCATGGTGGTCGCGGTGATCGAGGCGAGCAGCCGCATGGCGGCGATGGCGGCGGAGCCCTGGCCGACGGCCTCCTCGGTGTAGTAGCGGGCGGCGACGAGCCAGAAGCCGAGGCCGAGGGCGGCGGAGACGCCGGTGGAGAGCATCAGCGCGTAGGCGTTACGGAACATCGAGTCGCCGCCCGGGTCGCCGCTGCCACTACTGCCGCTGTGAGCCGGCCCGGGGGAGGGGCCGGCGGTCCGCCCCGAACCGCTGTCGACGAGAAGGGACTCGCCCACCTCCAGGCGCGGCCCCGGATGCGGCTCCGGCCGCCGGGCGGTGTCAGCCACCGCTGCCGGTCTCCTCCAACTCCACCGGACGAGAACCCAGTTCGGTGAGTACGGCGAGTACGCGGTCGGCGTGGCGCGGATCGACCGGCAGGGCGTGCCGGGCGAACCAGGCCGCCGGATCCGGTGCGGGCGAGGGATCGGTGAACGCGGCGCCCGCGTAGACGTCGAGCGGCGGATCGTAGAGATAGCCGGTGGTGATGCGGTGCCGGGCGAGGGCGGCGATCGCCGCGTCGCGGTCCTCGACGAGCAGCGGCACCCGGAACAGCGGCTGTACGGGCCCCTCGGCGGCGCCCGGCGCGGCCCACGGGCTGTTCAGCAGCCGCCGCGTCCCCTCCCGGTGGGCGGCGAGCGTTCCGTCGAGTCCGCGCAGCAGCCGCTCGGTCCGTCGGAGGCGCGGGCGGCCGGGGCGGAGCCGGTAGTCGTGCAGGTCCACCCGGACCCAGGAGTGGAACCCGTCGAGCCCCGGCGCCGTGCCGAGGGCCTCCCGTAACTCTCCGCCCCGCAGGGGCATCCGGATCCCCTCCCGCTCCTCCTGCCCGAGCAGCCGCAGCGCGGCCCGCGCGGCCCGCGCCAGCCGCAGCCCGCGCACCCCGGCCTCGGCGTACGGCCGTACGGCGTAGGCGAGTTCGGCGCCGGTCCGGGTGGGCCGGAGCAGTGCGTCGCGGGCCCGCGCCAGTTCCGTACGCAGGTCCGGGTCCGCGACGGCGAGGAAGCCGCCGGTCTTGGCCCCGACGTGCTTGGAGAGGCTGAACACGGCCGCGTCCCCGAACCCGCCGACGGGCCGGCCCCCGATCTCGCTGCCGATGGCGTGCGCGGCGTCCTCGATCAGCGGGATGCCCAACGCGTCGCAGCGGGCGCGCAGTTCGGGCGCCGGGTCGGGGTTCCCGTACAGATTGGTGGTGAGCACGGCGGAGAGTCCACGCCAGACGGACCCGGGCACGGCCCCGGCGTCGAGGGACCCGTCGCGCGCGTCCAGCGGCGCCTGCACGGGGCGCAGTCCGGCGGCGAGCACGACGAAGAAGATCACGTCGTCGTTGACCGGTGACATCAGCACCCGCCCGCCGGGCGGACACCAGTGGCGCAGCGCCACGTACAGTCCCAGCCGGCACGACGGCACGTACAGACACTCCCTGCCCAGGCGTTGCCCCATCAGCGACTCCAGCACCGAGTACTCCGCCGGGCCGCCCTCCCCAAGAGCCATCACGTATCCCCATCCCCCCTGCCCCGGCTCAATGTGGCGCATACCGGACGCCCCGTCAATAAGGCGCAGCCTCACCGCGATACCGCCCGCTCACCCGCCCAGCGCGCGCACGAACCGCAGCCCGGGCCGACCGTCCAGCTCGAACTCGCCGACCTGCGTGAAGCCGGTACGGGCGAGCACGGCGCGCGAACCGGCGTTGTCCGCCGTCGTCCTGGCCCGCAGCGAGGAGAGCCCGTACTCGGCGACAGCCAGCTCACACACCCGCCGCACCCCGCTGCTCGCCACCCCGCGCCCGGCGGCCCACTCGGCCACCCGGTACCCCAACTCGGCGCTCCCGTCCGCCACGTCCACCAGATTGAACCGCCCCCACACGGCCCCGTCCTCGTCCACGAGCAGATGGAAGTGGCACTCCCCGGCCTCCTGCTCGTCGAGCAGCGCACGGTGCCGCTCCTCGAACCGGGCGAAGTACTCGTCACCCCGGTCCGGAACGGAGGCCGCGAAGTAGGCCCGGTTCTCCTGCTCGAACGCGAGCAGAGCGGCGGCGTGGTCGGCGTGAAGGCGCTGAATCTCAGGCACGGGCCCACGCTACGTCCGCCCGCGCGGTTGTGTCACAGAACGACGACAGCGCAACCGACCGGGCGGGTTCCCCACTCTTGCGGACCGACAGCCGCTGTCCGCCGCGTGCGCCGACCGAGGAGCCATCCGCCATGTCCGAGTCATCAACTTCCTTGTTCCGGCGGCTTCGTGGCCCGGTCATGGGACTCGCCGCGGCCGGTACGGCCCTCGTCCTCGCCGCCCCGACCGCGGCCACGGCCGCGACCGCGCAGGCCCGCGCCGCCGCGCCCGACCCGGTCTCCGTACTGAAGTACACCGCCAAGGAGCGCAAGGAAGCCGTCGCCTACTGGACGACCGCCCGCATGAAGGCCGTCGGGAAGTCCGTGGACCTCGGCCCGACCGGACCGAAGGCCAAGCCGTACAAGGGCACGCCCCTGAAGACCGTGGGGCGGCTCTTCTTCGTCAACGCGAGCGGCGCCGACACCTGGTGCACGGCCACCGCCGTGAAGAGCGCCAACCGCTCCACCGTGATGACCGCCGCCCACTGCGTGCGCCGGGGCTCCTCGCCCGGCAACACCAACATGCTGATGGTGTTCGTCCCCGGCTACAGCAAGGGCAAGAAGCCGCACGGCACCTTCGCGGTCCGCACCGCCGCGACCCCGCGCACCTGGGTGAACGACTCCACCAACGACATGGCCGCGCTGGTCGTCGACACCGACACGAAGGGCCGCAAGCTCACGAACGTGGTGGGCGGCCAGGCCATCTCCTTCACCCGCGCCGTCGGCGGCACCGTCTCCGCCCTCGGCTACTCCGCCACCCGCCCGCAGCGCGGCGAGGAACTCCTCCGCTGCGTCGGCAAGTCGAAGAAGGACGACGGCGCCCAGTCCATCCCCTGCGACCTGACCGGCGGCTCCAGCGGCGGCCCCTGGCTGGCCGACTTCGACGCCACCACCGGCAAGGGCGGTGTGCTGGTCTCGGTCAACGCCACACTGGACTCCCTGACACCGACCAAGATGTACGGAGAGGTCCTGAGTACCACGGCCAAGAAGGTGTACGACCGGGCCCAGAACGCCTGACGGGGGCGCTCGTTGACTACGGTTTCGGTGGGATGCGGTAGACGGAGACGTGGTCGCGCGAATCGGCGGTGAATTCGGCCCCCGCCCAGTCCGCGTGCCTGCTCTCCAGCTCGAATCCGGCGAGCTGCGCCATCAGATCGAGTTCGGCCGGCCAGATGTAGCGGTGCGGGCTGCGGAAGAGCTGCGCTTCTCTGCTGTCGCCGAAGTGGAAGTGGTGCGACACGACGTGCTGACGCAGCACGTCGTACGTGTCCAGACCGATGTACCCGGTCTCGGAGTGCCAGACGGTGGCCGCCTGCCCCGGCGGCAGCTTGCGCAGCTCAGGGACCCAGAGCTCGACCACGAACCGGCCGCCGGGTCCGAGATGGCGGGCGGCGTTGCGGAAGCACTCGACCTGTTCGGCCTGGGTGAGCAGGTTGGAGATGGTGTTGAAGACGAGATAGACGAGGGTGTACTCCCCGGGGGCGGCGGTGGTCGCCATGTCACCGACGACCACGGGGACCGTCGCCTCGTCGGCCTTGGTACGCAGCTGCCCGACCATCGGGAGGGACAGCTCGATGCCGGTGACGGGCACCCCCCGCTCGGCCAGCGGCACGGCCACCCGACCGGTCCCGACGGCGAACTCAAGCGCGGCCCCGCCGTCCGCGAGCGCGGCGAGCCGGTCCACGGTGGGCGTCACGACCTCGGGCGCGAACATACCGACGCCGGGCGTGTCATAGCGCTGGGCGGTCTCTGTGTCCCAGATCTCTTCCTGCTCCATGCGGCCCACGCTCCCCGCCCACCCCCACCCTGTCCAACGATTTTCCAACCGTCCCACGAGGCTGCTCGGCCTGCTGGAACCGTTCCTCGCCTCGGCGTGACCGGTGAGTGTGAGTGTCAGACCTCGGCGCGGTTCAGACGTCGACGCGGCCCGCCTTCACCCCGTCCAGGAAGGCGGCCCACTCACCGGGGGTGAGGTACTGGACGCCACGGTCAGGGTCCTTGCTGTCCCGTACGGCGCGGCCACCGTCTGCAGTGTGGGCGACTTCCACGCAGTCCTGGGCTCCGCCTGCTGAACGGCTGGCCTTCTTGAACGCCGTGACTATGTGCCGATTCTTCATTCTGCTTCCTTCGCGTCCTTGTCCGCAGGGATGTCCTTCAGTGTCGGTCTGATGAAGGCGGCGTGTCCGGCCGAGCCGTACGGCCCGTACGGGCGCGGTACCCGGCTCATGTACGCGGACCTGGTGGCCTGTTACGGCCGCCCCCGGTGACCCCGGCCGCCCGCCGGGCCGAAGCGCACCGCCCGGGGTTTCCCCCGGGCGGCAGGCCACGGCCCGTGCGACGAAGGGGCGCAGGGCTCAGCGCGTGAGGTGGCCCAGCGTCGCGCTGACCTGGTCCAACGGGGCGTCCCCGACCGGGCGCAGGACCACCGTGTCGGCGCCCGCGTCCCAGAGGCTCTCGATGCGGCGGGCGGTTGTCGCCGCGTCGCCCGCCGCGAGGAAGACCTCCTCGGGCGGGATGCCCAGCCACCCGGTGTACTCCTCGACCACCGGCGCGGTGGCCGTGGCGACGCGGTCGGGCCGGTCGTCCACGTACAGGTGGGTGAAGGCGATGAGTTCGTGCGGGCGGGGCGGGGTCGCGGCGGCGCGGCCCTTCCCGATGGTTTCGAGCGCGGCCTTGAGCACGTCCGGGCCCTGCCCCTCGGCCATGACCGTACCGTCGGCCACGCGGCCGGACAGTTCCAGCGAGCGCGGGCGTACGACACCGGCCACCAGCGGCGGTGCCACCTCCGGCGGGTGGACCAGGCGTACGCCGTCGATGTGGACCGTGCGGCCGTCCACGGTCGTGGTCTCACCGGCGAGCAGGCTCCGTACCGCCGTGATCGTCTCCTCCAGCAGCGCGAGCTTGGTGGGGGAGGCGGCGCCGACCTGCGCCATCCAGTCGGGGGCGCCGTGTCCGATGCCCGCGATGATCCGGCCCGGGAACACCCGTGCCAGCGTGGCGAGTTCCATGGCGAGGAGCGCCGGGTTGCGCAGCGGCGCCGGCATGATGCCGATGCCGACCCGCAGCCGGTCGGTGGCGGCCAGCGCGAGCGTCGCCGAGGAGACCGAGCCCGCCCAGGCCAGGTCCTCCACGACCCACAGGTCGTCCGCGCCGAGCTCTTCGACCGCGCGGGCGTACGCCGCCAGCTCTTCCGGGCGCCCGTCTCTGTCGAACATCACGCCGATACGGCGGGAGGAAGCGAAGTCACTGGTCATCCGATGACCCTACTGTGACCGCCTGCGGTCCGGGGAGCCGTCGAGCCGCGATCATCGAGCCGCGATACGGGTCAGTTCCGCGCTGAACTCCCGCAGTTCCGGCGAGGGCCGGGTGGCGGAGGCGTCGGCTTTCCCTCCCCACCCATGCGAACAGCCGTACCAGGCACAGCCGGCCCGGCTGTTGTGCGCGGCTGCCACGCCGGATTGAATCCGGGAGAAGACCAGCCACGAACAGCAGCGAACGGGGAACCTGTTGAGAGTTCGACACAGCGTCAGACGTATCCAGTCGATGCGAACCGCCCGCACCGTACTGTCCACCCTGACGGCCGCCCTCGCCCTCCTCGCCGCCCCGGGCGGTACGGCCACCGCGAGCGCCCAGCAGTCCCCGGAGTCCGCTCCCGCCGTGCTCGACGCCGCCTCCCTCAAGGTCATGGACTGGAACGTCCAGGGCGGCCAAGGCGCCGACGGTGTCACCGACTTCAGCCGCATCGTGCGCGGGATCGGGGAGCAGGACCCCGATGTCGTCACCCTCCAGGAGCTGCACGACAACCGGGCCGTCGGCGGGGCCAACCAGTGGCAGGTGCTGCTCGACGCCTTCCCCCAGTACGCCGCGCACTTCGCGAAGAGCGACACCAACGCCCTGGGCGGCGTCGCGGGCAACCTCATCCTCAGCAAGTACCCGATCAAGGAGAGGCTGACCTACCAGCTCCCGCAGTACCCCAGCGGCACCACCGCCGTCCTGCGCAGCCTCGGCGGTGTCCGCCTCGACGTCGACGGGACCGACGTACGCGTCTACACCACCCACCTCTCGGCCGGAGTCGGCACCGAGGCCACCGAGCGCCGCAACCGGCAGGCGCGCGCCGTCATCGACAAGGTGTCCGGCTCCCTGATGACGACCCCGATGCTGCTCACCGGCGATCTCAACGTGCGCCCCGACGACCCGATCAGGCCCTGGTTCGCCGCCGCCGGCTGGATCGACTCATGGACCCGGGTGAACGCCAATACGGGCAGCGGCGCCGTCACCCACCCCGGTGACGGGCTCGACGACTCCCGTATCGACTATGTCTACGCGACGCCCGCGTTCGACGTCGGCGGGGCCCGCACCGTCGCGACCACGGCCTCCGACCACCTGCCCGTCGTCACCGACCTGACCGTCCGCGCCGCGCCCGTCACCAGGACCGGGACCGTGCTCGCCGGCGCCGACTCCGGCGCGGGATGGGCCCAGCTCGCCGTGGCGGGCGACGGCAGCGCCACCCTGCGCGTCTGCGACAACAGGGCGGACGGCTGGGGCGTACGCGCCTACGTGTACGGGACGTCGGGCGGTGCGCAGGTCCTGACCGGGGCGGACGGCGCGTACGCGGACCGCTGCACCGCCTTCGGTACGGCGGCCGGGGCCGTGACCTCACCCGTCGTCAAGGTGTGCCTCTACCAGAGCGGTGTGGAGAAGGACTGCCGGCAGCGGCAGCTCGTCTGATCAGTTGAACAGTTCCGTCGACAGCCGAGTGCGCCCGTCCCCACGTTCAGGGGACGGGCGCACGGGGCGGACAACGGCGGCGAGGAGAGGAACGCAACTCCGGCCCGCTCACTCCTCCAGCGTCAGGCCCTTTCTGAGCTTGACCAGGGTGCGGGTGAGCAGCCGCGACACATGCATCTGCGAGATGCCCAGCTCCTCCCCGATCTCCGACTGCGTCATGTTCGCGACGAAGCGCAGGGAGAGGATCGTACGGTCGCGCGACGGCAGCGTCGCGATCAGCGGCTTCAGCGACTCGACGTACTCGATGCCTTCGAGCCCGTGGTCCTCGTACCCGATCCGGTCGGCCAGCGCGCCCTCGGTGTCGTCGTCCTCGGGCTGTGCGTCCAGCGAGCTCGCGGTGTACGCGTTGCTCGCGGTCATGCCCTCGACGACCTCCTCCCTGGTGAGGCCGAGGTGCTCCGCCAGTTCCCCGACGGTGGGCGCGCGGTCGAGGCGCTGCGCCAGTTCGTCGCCCGCCTTGGCGAGGTCGAGGCGCAGTTCCTGGAGCCTGCGCGGTACGCGTACCGACCAGGACGTGTCGCGGAAGAAACGCTTGATCTCGCCGATGATCGTCGGCATCGCGAAGGTGGGGAACTCGACGCCCCGGCTCAGTTCGAAGCGGTCGATGGCCTTGATCAGGCCGATCGTGCCGACCTGGACGATGTCCTCCATCGGCTCGCTGCGGGAGCGGAACCGGGAGGCCGCGAACTTCACCAGGGCGAGGTTCAGCTCGACCAGGGTGTTGCGGACGTACGCGTGCTCGTGGGTGCCCTCCTCCAGCGCGTCCAGGCGGGCGAAGAGGGTCTTCGACAGGGCCCGGGCGTCCACCGCGCCCACCTCGTCGAAGGGCGGAATCGCAGGCAGGTCCGCCAGGTCGGTGAGCCCGTCGGGGCCCTCGGGCTGCCGCGCGGCGTCGGACGGAGCGTCGGACAGCGCGTCGGACGGAGCGCCGGACAGAGTGACGTGGGTCTCAACAGCTGCGGGCGGAGTTGCCGACGGCGCGTTCTGGGTACGCGGTTCGTCGAGCCGGGGTGACATGGTCTCCTCCATACGTTCTCGGCATATGGCTGCCGAAGCCGATATGTGTTGCTCGGTTTGCGGCGCCTCCGAAGCCGGTCGCGGGCGGACGTGTCCCTACTAGCCCTACCCGGTAGGTGTGGACCGTTGCAAGTGTTAATTGCGGCATATGTCCATATTGTGGGGGACTTTGGGTACCGTCCGACGTGTGAAAGGCGTAATGTTCGACGGGCGTCATCCGCTGGTGATGACGCCGGGACGGACCACTGTCGGCATGATCGACACCATCGGCGAAGAGGGACGGGCATGGACCGCCAGACGGTCGGCAGCACGAACCGGGGCCGGCTTCAGGTCGGAGTTCGGGCCGAGGGCCCGAGTGAGGTAGTGACGGCGGTCGGTGAGCTGGATCACCACACGGCCGAGCTGTTGCGCGAGCCTCTGGAGGACGCCCTTGAGCGGGGCCGGGTGCGCCTGGTGATCGATTGTTCACAGCTCGAATTCTGCGATTCCACCGGCCTCAACGTGCTCCTCGGCGCCCGTCTGAAGGCGGAGGCCGCCGGGGGAGGGGTCCATCTGGCCGGGATGCTGCCCGTCGTCGCGAGGGTCTTCGAGATCACCGGGGCGGACGCCGTGTTCACCGTCCATGACTCGCTCGCGGACGCCCTGGCCGGCTGAGCGGGGGCCGGTCGCGGCCGGCACCCCGGCCTCTGCCCCGGTCCCGATCTTGGCGATGATCCTGGCGCCGCTCCCTGCCGCCCACCGGATCCGACCCCTTTCATGGCCTCTTTTCCGCCTTGTCGTGCCAGCGGAGGCCTCTGTGTCGCCTGTGTCACGATGCCCGATCGATGAAGTGGGTGTTGTCACGATTCGGAGGGGCAGAAGACCCCGGGCAGGCCCTGCGGGATCCTGGCTCGCACCATTGATGAAGCCGCATTGAAGTTGTACTGAAGTTGTATTGAAGTCGCATTGTTGAACTCACGCATTGGTGAATCGGTGAGGTGAAGCGCTGATGAGCACCACCCGGCAGCCGCCGCCGGGCGACCTCGGCCCCGAGTCGGACCGGTCGGGGCATCCCCCCATGGCGTCCGACGCGCGGGTGCGAACGCTCGTACTGGCCGGCGCCAGCGGTGTTGTCCCGCTCGCGCGTGACTTCACCCGCCAGGCGCTCCACGACTGGGGCTGGCTCCCGGCCGCGACCGCCGACCGCCGCGCCGCCGCGGAGGACGTCCTCCTGGTCGTCTCCGAACTGGTCACCAACGCCTGTCTGCACGCCGGCGGCCCCGAGGGGCTGCGCGTCGCGTACACCGCGAAGGTGCTGCGGCTGGAGGTCAGCGACCTCGGCACGGGCCAGCCGGCCCCGCGTACCCCGCATCGCGCGGGGCGCCCCGGGGGACACGGCATGTTTATCGTGCAGCGGCTCTGCCTCGACTGGGGCGTCGTCAGGACGCCCGGCGCGGTGGGCAAGACCGTCTGGGCCGAGCTGTCCGCTCCGGCGTGACGCGCGTAGGTCGTACGTACGCGAAGGGGCGCCGCGACCGGATGACCGGTGCGGCGCCCCTTCCCGTACGCCCGTGCCGACGCGTCCCGTATGCCCGTACGTAACCGGCTCACGGCCCCGGGCTCAGTGGCCCGGTGACTCAGCGGTTCAGTGGATGTCGCCCATCAGCGCCCTGACCTTCCGCCGGTACATGAAGACCGCGATCCCCGCCGCCGTGGCGAGCAGTGCCTCCAGGGCCACCACGCCCGTACGGCTCAGATCGACGCCGCCGATGGAGAGCAGCCCGGTCACCGAGTCGCCCGCCGTCACCGCCAGGAACCAGACGCCCATCATCTGGCTCGCGTACTTCGCCGGGGCCATCTTCGTCGTCACCGACAGGCCCACCGGCGACACGCACAGCTCACCGACGGTCTGGATCAGATAGATGCCCACCAGCCACATCGGGCTGACCAGCGTCCCCCCGTCCGCCATGAAGAGTGGGATCAGGAAGAAGAAGAACGAGACGCCGATGAAGAACAGCCCGGCGGCGAACTTCACGACCGTGCTGGGCTCCTGGCCCCTGCGGTTGAGCCACAGCCAGAACCAGGCGATGACCGGCGCCAGCGCCATGATGAAGACGGGGTTCAGCGACTGGTACCAGGACGTCGGGAAGGACAGCCCGAAGAGCGAGTCGGCGGCCTTCGTCGTGCCGAACGCCTGGACCGTCGAGCCGCCCTGGTCGTAGATCATCCAGAAGACGGCGGCGGCCACGAAGAACCAGATGTACCCGGACATCTTGGTCTGCTCGGTCGCCGACAGGTCCTTGTCGCGCTTGATCCTGATCAGCACGGCGGCCGGGATGGCCAGGCCTGCCAGGGTCAGCGGGACCATCGCCCAGTTGAGCGTGAAGTGGCCGCTGAGGACGACGGCCCCGTAGAAGACGGCCGCGATCAGCAGCCAGGTCAGGCCCTTGCGCAGCCAGGCGGCGCGCTCCTCGCGGGAGAGCGGGGTGGGGATCCGGCTGCTCTCCGGGCTGAGGTGCTTCGTACCGAGCAGGAAGGCGACCAGGCCGATGCCCATGCCGACCGCGGCGAGCGCGAAGCCGAGGTGCCAGCTGTACTTCTCGCCCACGGTGCCGATGATCAGCGGGGCGAAGAAGGCGCCGATGTTGATGCCCATGTAGAAGACGGTGAACCCGCCGTCGCGCCGCGGGTCGTTCGGGCCGTCGTAGAGATGGCCGACCATCGTGGAGATGTTGGCCTTCAGCAGGCCCGAGCCGAGCGCCACCAGCGCCAGACCGGCGAAGAACGTCCCCGAGCCCGGCAGGGCGAGGGTGAGGTGGCCCAGCATGATCGTGCAGGCCGCGATCGTGACCGTCTTGCGCGGGCCCCAGACCCGGTCCCCCAGCCAGCCGCCGGGCAGCGCCAGCAGATAGACCATCGACAGGTAGATGGAGTAGACGGCCGTGGTCGTGGCCAGGTCCATCCCGAGGCCGCCGCCCTGAAGCCCCTTCGAGGCATCGGGTCCGCCGGAGAGCAGATAGATCGTGAGCAGTGCCCTCATGCCGTAGAAGCTGAAACGCTCCCACATCTCGGTCATGAAGAGGGTGGCCAGTCCGCGGGGGTGGCCGAAGAAGGTCTTCTCCGGTCCGGCGGGTGCGCCGGGCGAATCGGGCGATTCCTTCATCAGGCTGGACGCCATGGTCGATCCTTCGTGGGGGGTCTGCACAGAAAAAGGACCTTCGGCGCTCAGCAGGCCAAAGGTCCCCGGGTGGTACTACAGGCGTCTCGCCACCATACGGCACGACAGAGCACCATATGGAAGGGTCTGAGAGATGGATCACAGGTTTTCGTGGAACCAAACGCTTATATTCGAAGGCTGATCATCCGATCGAACCACTGAGCCACAGGCGCCACACCGAACCCCGTCCGTATCCCCTCCGCGGCTCGTCCACGGCCCGCCGGACGCCCCACCGGGCGCCCCGCCGCGCCCCCGTGACGGTCGCCGAGCACTTCCCGACCGGCACCCTTCGCGGTCTACCATCACCCCATGACCCGTGTACTGCTCGCCGAGGACGACGCTTCCATCTCGGAGCCGCTGGCCCGCGCCCTGCGCCGGGAGGGATACGAGGTCGAGGTCCGTGAGGACGGTCCGACCGCGCTGGACGCCGGACTCCAGGGCGGCGTCGACCTCGTCGTCCTCGACCTGGGGCTGCCCGGCATGGACGGCCTCGAAGTCGCCCGCAGACTGCGCGCCGAAGGCCATACCGTCCCGATCCTGGTGCTGACCGCCCGCGCCGACGAGGTGGACACCGTCGTCGGTCTGGACGCCGGCGCCGACGACTACGTGACCAAGCCGTTCCGGCTGGCGGAGCTGCTGGCGCGGGTACGGGCGCTGCTGCGGCGCGGTGCCGCGGACCCCGTGCCGGCCCCGGCCACCCATGGCGTGCGGATCGACGTCGAGTCGCACCGGGCCTGGATGGGCGACGAGGAACTGCAGCTCACGGCCAAGGAGTTCGACCTGCTGCGCGTCCTGGTCCGGGACGCGGGCCGGGTCGTCACCCGCGACCAGTTGATGCGCGAGGTCTGGGACACCACCTGGTGGTCGTCCACCAAGACGCTCGACATGCACATCTCCTGGCTGCGCAAGAAGCTCGGCGACGACGCGGCGAACCCGCGGTACATCGCGACGGTACGGGGCGTCGGCTTCCGCTTCGAGAAGAGCTGAAGTGCTGAAGTACTGAAGAGCTGATGCCCGGAGGGCACCGTGCGCCGTCGTCTGATCAACTCCACGCTCGCCGTGGTGCTCGTCGTCATCGCCGTCTTCGGGGTGTCGCTCGTCATCGTCGAGACCCGCACGATCAGCAACAGCGCCCAGGAGAGCGTGGACTCCGAGGCGCTGCGGCTGGTCAGCATCGTCGACAGCCGGCTGATCGGCGGCGACCGCATCACGGCCAGGATCCTCTCCGAGCAGATCGACCAGACGCGGTACGCGCGGATCGAGATCCCCGGCCGCGCGGACGTCGAGATCGGTACGCGCCCCACCGGCAGTGTCATCCGCGCGAAGGCGGAGGGCGAGGAGGGCGAGACCGTCATCGTCGAGGAGGCGCGCTCCTCCGTCACCCGCGAGGTCGGCCGTACGCTGCTGATCATCGGCGCGGTGGCGCTGCTCGCCGTCGTCGCCGCCGTGCTGCTCGCCGTGCGCCAGGCGAACCGGCTGGCCTCACCGCTCACCGATCTCGCGGAGACGGCGGAGCGCCTCGGCTCGGGCGACCCGCGCCCCCGCCACAAGCGGTACGCGGTGCCCGAGCTGGACCGGGTCGCCGATGTCCTGGACTCCAGCGCCGAGCGGATCGCGCGGATGCTCACCGCCGAGCGCCGGCTCGCCGCGGACGCGTCGCACCAGCTCCGTACGCCCCTGACCGCCCTGTCCATGCGGCTGGAGGAGATCTCGGCCACCGACGATCTGGACACGGTCAAGGAGGAGGCCATGATCGCGCTGACGCAGGTCGAGCGGCTCACCGACGTGGTGGAACGGCTCCTCACCAACGCGCGCGACCCCCGGACCGGCTCGGCCGTCGCCTTCGACCTCGACGAGGTCGTCAAGCAGCAGATCGAGGAGTGGCGGCCCGCCTACCGCAGCGCGGGGCGCGCCATCGTCTGCTCGGGGCGCCACGGCATGCGGGCGGTCGCCACGCCGGGCGCGGTCGCCCAGGTGCTCGCGGCGCTGATCGAGAACTCGCTGATGCACGGCGGCGGTACGGTCGCGCTGCGCACCCGCGTCACCGGCAACCAGGCGGTGATCGAGGTGACGGACGAGGGGCCCGGCGTACCGGCGGACCTCGGGGCGCGGATCTTCGAGCGGACCATCAGCGGCCGGAACTCCACCGGGATCGGCCTCGCCGTCGCCCGTGACCTCGCGGAGGCGGACGGCGGACGGCTGGAGCTGCTCCAGCAGCAGCCGCCGGTCTTCGCGCTCTTCCTCAGCCGGGAGGCCCGCACCCTCAAGGCGACGAAGGACCCGGACCGCCCGGTCCGCTGACGCGGCCAACGGCGCGGTGGTCCGACGGGGCGTTCCGGAGTCACGGCCGGCCGGTATCCGCCGGCCTCCGGACGCACGAAAGCCCCCAGGTCAGCGAAGACCGGCCGGCTCTGACTCCGGCTGCTCCGCGTCGCCGGAGGCGGGCAGGGCCCTGAAGACCCAGGTGCGGTACGACCAGAAGCGGAACAGCGTGGCTATCCCGATGCCGAGGAACTTGAACACGTTGCTCTGGAGCGGGGTGTCCCAGCCGAAGCCGTACGTCGCCGCGTACAGCACCCCGTTCTCGATCACCAGCCCGACCACGCTGAACAGCAGGAAGAGCGTCAGCTCGCGGGTGCGGCGGCTCTTGTCGCGGTCCCGGTAGGTGAAGTAGCGGAACCCCACGTAGTTGCACGCGATCGCGACGACCGTGGCGAGGATGCTGGCCCGGACCACGGGCAGCTCCGTGGTCTGCCGTACGAGGTTGAAGACCAGCAGGTTGACCAGCAGGCCCACGCCGCCCACCGCCCCGAACCTGGCCACCTCGCGCACGAGCCGGCCCAGTCGCACGCGGAGTGCGCCCTCTTCGCTCATCTGCCCGTTCAGCCCCGTCCGGTCGGTATCGGTGTCGGTTTCGGTGTCGGCGTGCGGTTTTGGTGTCGGCATGCGGTATTGGCGTGCGGTGCCCGTGATCGGCACCGCCGGTCGGACCATGCTAACCAGCGCCCCCGGAGCCCGCCCCTCCGTCCACAGCCCGGCGGCGCCCGGCGGCGGGTGCCTGTGGACAAGTGGGCGGGCCGGGGCGGGCGGCGGCTACGCTAGGTGCGTGACGTTCCCGGTAGTCGGCATGGTCGGCGGCGGTCAGCTCGCCCGTATGACCCACGAGGCGGGCATCCCCCTCGGCCTCAGATTCAAGCTCCTCAGTGACACCCCTCAGGACTCGGCGGCCCAGGTGGTGAGCGAAGTCGTCGTGGGCGACTATCGCGACCTGGACACGCTGCGTGACTTCGCGCGCGGCTGTGACGTGATCACGTTCGATCACGAACATGTCCCCGTCGAGCACCTGCGCGCCCTGGAGGCCGACGGCATCCCCGTCAGACCAGGCCCGGAGGCGCTGCTGCACGCCCACGACAAGGGCGTCATGCGCGCGCGGCTCACGGAGCTGGGCGCGCCCTGCCCGCGCCACCGGATCGTGGCCGACCCGGCCGACGCCGTGGCCTTCGCCGCCGAGGCGGGCGGCTTCCCCGTCATCCTGAAGACGGTGCGCGGCGGGTACGACGGCAAGGGCGTCTGGCTCGTCCGGTCCGAGGCGGACGCCGAGGAGCCCTTCCGTGCCGGGGTCCCGGTCCTCGCCGAGGAGAAGGTCGACTTCGTACGGGAGCTGGCGGCCAATGTCGTCCGCTCGCCGCACGGCCAGGCCGTGGCCTACCCCGTGGTCGAGTCCCGGCAGGTCGACGGCGTCTGCGACACGGTCGTCGCGCCCGCGCCCGGCCTCTCGGAGGAGCTGTCGGGCGAGGCCCAGCGCCTCGCCCTGCGCATAGCCGCCGAGCTCGGCGTGGTCGGCCATCTCGCCGTCGAGCTCTTCGAGGTCAGGTCCGAGGACGGCACGCCCGGCATCCTCGTCAACGAGCTGGCGATGCGCCCCCACAACTCCGGGCACTGGACGCAGGACGGCGCGATCACCTCGCAGTTCGCCAACCACCTGCGCGCCGTTCTGGACCTGCCGCTGGGCGACCCGCGCCCGCGCGCGCCCTGGACGGTGATGTGCAACGTCCTGGGGGGCGACTACCCCGACATGTATGCGGCGTATCTGCACTGCATGGCCAGGGACCCCCAGCTCAAGATCCACATGTATGGCAAGGACGTGAAGCCCGGCCGCAAGGTGGGGCATGTCAACACCTACGGCGACGATCTGGACGACGTGCTGGAGCGCGCCCGTCACGCAGCCGGCTACCTCAGAGGAACGATCACGGAATGACCCCACCTGTCGTTGGCATCGTCATGGGTTCCGACTCGGACTGGCCCGTCATGGAAGCGGCGGCCAAGGCCCTCCACGAGTTCGAGATCCCGTACGAGGTGGACGTCGTCTCCGCGCACCGCATGCCGCGCGAGATGATCTCGTACGGCGAGGACGCGGCGGGCCGCGGCCTCAAGGCGATCATCGCGGGCGCGGGCGGCGCGGCTCATCTGCCGGGCATGCTGGCCTCGGTGACCCCGCTGCCGGTGATCGGCGTCCCCGTACCCCTGAAGTACCTGGACGGCATGGACTCGCTGCTCTCCATCGTCCAGATGCCGGCGGGCGTCCCGGTCGCGACGGTCTCGGTGGGCGGCGCGCGCAACGCGGGCCTGCTGGCCGCCCGGATCCTCGCGGCGTACGACCCGGAACTCCAGGGCCGGATGCGTGAGTTCCAGCAGGAGCTCAACGACCAGGCGTCGGAGAAGGGCAAGCGGCTGCGCGCCAAGGTCGAGGGCTCGGAGCACTTCGGGTTCGGAAAGTGACCGTGCCCGTTCCGGCCGTGGAGCCGGACCACCTGGCGGCGGCCCGCGCGCTGCTGGCCGACGCCCCGGTCGTCGACGGCCACAACGACCTGCCGTGGGCGCTGCGCGAGAACGTCCGGTACGACCTGGACCGCCTCGACATCGCCGAGGATCTGACGGGGCACCTCCAGACCGACCTGCCCCGGTTGCGGCGCGGCGGCGTCGGCGGCCAGTTCTGGTCCGTCTACGTACGGTCCGACATGGCCGGGGACGACGCGGTCAGCGCGACGCTGGAGCAGATCGACGTGGTCGGCCGGCTCCTCGCCCGCCACCCCGACCACCTGGTCCGCGCGCTGACGGCGGACGACATCGAGGGCGCGCGCCGGCAGGGCAGGATCGCGTCGTTGATGGGCGCCGAGGGCGGCCACTCCATCAACAACTCCCTCGCCACCCTGCGCGCCCTGCACACGCTGGGCGTCCGGTACATGACGCTCACGCACAACGACAACGTGCGCTGGGCGGACTCCGCCACGGACGCCCCGTCGGTGGGCGGTCTCTCGGCCTTCGGCCGCGAGGTGGTCCACGAGATGAACCGCGTCGGCATGCTGGTCGACCTCTCGCACGTGGCCGCCACGACGATGCGCGACGCGCTCGACACGACGGCGGCGCCGGTGATCTTCTCGCACTCGTCGGCGCGGGCGATCTGCGACCACCCGCGCAACATCCCGGACGACATCCTGGAGCGGCTGCCCGCCAACGGCGGCGTCGCGATGGCCACGTTCGTACCGAAGTTCATCCTCCCGGCGGCGGTGGCCTGGACGAGGGAGGCCGACGCGAACATGCTGGCGCACGGCCTGCACCCGCTCGACACGACCGCCGACGCGATGCGGGTCCACGAGGACTTCGAGGCGGCGCACCCGCGCCCGGTCGCGACGGTCGCCACGGTCGCGGACCACCTCGACCACATGCGCGAGACCGCGGGCGTCGACCACATCGGCATCGGCGGCGACTTCGACGGCACGGCGTTCACCCCGCGGGGCCTGGAGGATGTCGCGGGCTACCCGAACCTGATCGCGGAGCTGCTGGCCCGGAAGTGGTCGACGGCGGACGTCTCCAAGGTGACCTGGGGCAACGCGGTACGGGTGCTGCGAGCGGCGGAGGACGTCTCGCGGACGCTGCGCACGGAGCGGTCGCCGTCGCAGGCGACGATCACGGACCTGGACGGCTGAGGCCGGGCCTCCGAACGGGCCGGGCCTCAGCGCGAGCCGGGCCTCCGTGCGAGCCCCGGCCCGCACGGAGGCCCGGCCTGCTCGCTGGCTCGCCGGTTCAGCCGTCAGCCGGCGCAGAGGCAGAACGGATGCCCGGCCGGGTCCGCGTAGACCCGGAAGGACCGATTCCGGTCCTCCGTGTCGAGCGGTACGGCGCCCAGCGCCAGCACCTCCCGCTCCGCCGCGTCCAGGTCGGGCACCGTCAGGTCGAGATGGAACTGCTGAGACCCCTCCGCAGCGGGCCACGCGGGCGGTACGAAGCCGGGCGCGGCCTGGAAGGCGAGCGGCGTACCGGGAAAGCCCGCCAGGTCGACCCACCGGTCGTCGCCCTCCTGCACCTCCTGGACCTCACCCCCCAGCACCTGGGCGTAGAAGCGGGCGAGCGCGACCGGGTCGGGGCAGTCCAGGACGACGGTGCCGAGCGTGGCGACGGCCATGGTGTTCGCTCCTCAAAGATGGATGGTTACTGCTAAGCGACCTCAAGAGGTAACCGTTACCTCATGGTCCCGTATCGGAGGTAACGTCGCAACCATGAATGACCGCCCGCCCGCCCCCGGCGGGCTCGCCCTGGTCGAGTCCCTGGTCAACTCCCTGGACATCGAGACGGGCGCCGACCGGCTCGGCACGGCGGAGGGCCGCGCCGCCTTCGGCCTCGCGGAGCACGAGGTCCCGGCGGCCCGCACGCTCCGCGAGGCCCTGCGCACCGCCTGCCTGGCGCACGCGGGCGTACACCCCCGGGGCCGCTCCACCGCGGCCCTGGACGGACTGCTCGCCGAGGCGCCGCTCCGGGTCGCCGTCGACCCCGCCGGCGGGGTCGCGCTCCGCCCCGCCGCCGCGCCCGACGCCCTGCTGTCCCGCGTCGCGGCGGCCATCGCGGAGGCGTCCGCCGACGGGACCTGGCACCGGCTCAAGGCGTGCGAGGCGGAGGACTGCCAGTGGGCGTTCTACGACCGCAGCCCGGCCGGCCGCGGCCGCTGGTGCTCCATGTCGGTCTGCGGAGCCCGCGCCAAGATGCGCGCGTACCGGGCCAGACTGACGGACGGCGGCGCGACGCCCCACTGAGCCCGCGTGATGCGCAGGGGCGGGCACGTCGGCCCGGCCCGTCAAGGCCACCGGCGCGGCCCGCCCGCTCAGGCGCGCGGGCGCCCCATCGCGCGGTACGTCCACCCCGCCGCGCGCCACCGCTCCGGGTCCAGCGCGTTGCGGCCGTCCAGGATCAGCCGGCGCGTCGCCGCCGCGCCCAGGACCGCCGGGTCCAGCTCGCGGAACTCGCGCCACTCCGTCAGATGCAGCACGACATCCGCGCCGCGCACCGCGTCGAGCGCGGACTCCGCGTACCCCAGCGTCGGGAAGAGCCGCTTGGCGTTGGCCATGCCCTTCGGGTCGTAGACCGTGACCTGACCGCCCTGGAGATGGATCTGGCCCGCGACATTGAGCGCGGGGGAGTCCCGTACGTCGTCGGAGTCCGGCTTGAACGTCGCGCCGAGCACGGCGACCCGCTTGCCCAGGAACGACGAGTCGCCGCCCACCGCCTCCCGCGCCAGCTCCACCATGTGGCCGCGCCGCCGCATGTTGATCGAGTCGACCTCGCGCAGGAACGTCAGCGCCTGGTCCGCGCCCAGCTCGCCCGCCCGCGCCATGAACGCCCGGATGTCCTTGGGCAGACAGCCGCCGCCGAAGCCGATGCCCGCGCGCAGGAACTTCTTCCCGATGCGGTCGTCGTACCCCAGCGCCTCCGCCAGCTTCACGACATCGCCGCCGGCCGCCTCGCAGACCTCGGCCATCGCGTTGATGAACGAGATCTTCGTCGCCAGGAAGGAGTTGGCGGAGGTCTTCACCAGCTCGGCGGTCGGGAAGTCGGTCACCACGAGGGGCGAGCCCTCGGCGATCGGCGTCGCGTACACCTCACGCAGCGTCCGCTCGGCCTCCGTAGCACCCGTACCGCCTTCCCCCCGCACGCCGATCACGATCCGGTCCGGGTGCAGTGTGTCCTGTACGGCGAAGCCCTCGCGCAGGAACTCCGGGTTCCAGGCCAGCGTCACCTCCCGCCCGGCCGGCGCCACCTCGGCGATCCGGGCCGCGAGCCGATCCGCGCTGCCGACGGGCACGGTGGACTTGCCGACGACCAGCGCGGGCCGGCTCAGATGCTTGGCCAGGCTCTCGACCGCGGCGTCGACGTAACTCATGTCGCACGCGTACTCGCCGTGCTTCTGGGGGGTGTTCACGCAGACGAAGTGCACATCGCCGAAGTCCGCGACCTCCGCCCAGTCCATGGTGAACCGCAGCCGCCCCGTCGATCCCTCGATCCCGGCTACATGCTTGCGCAGCAGCTCCTCGAGGCCGGGTTCGTACATCGGGACGCGGCCCGTGGAGAGCAGCTCGATCTTCTCCGGCGCCACGTCGAGCCCGAGGACCTCGAAGCCCAGCTCCGCCATGGCCGCGGCGTGGGTGGCGCCGAGATAGCCGGTGCCGATCACGGTGATCTTGAGGGCCATGTGGGTGCTCCAAGGAGAGACGGGCAGGTGCGGGCCCGAGCATAGCCGCGCGTCGGAGACGCCCCGCAGGGGCACTTCTCTTCCTCCGGGGGCTCTCCGGTCCGCCCCGGCCTCCCTCCGGAGGCTCTCCGGGGGACGCTGTCGGCAAACTCACCTATGCCTGCGCCGTCACCGCCGACTAAAATTGGGTTACTTAACGGTAGTTAGCATCATGGGGAGTGAGAGACAGTGGCCGGATCAGCTGATTTCGACCTGTACCGCCCGTCCGAAGAGCACGACATGCTCCGCGACACCGTGCGCGCGCTCTCCGAGGCCAAGATCGCGCCGTTCGCCGCGGCGGTGGACGAAGAGGCCCGCTTCCCGCAGGAGGCGCTGGACGCGCTGGTCGCGTCGGACCTGCACGCCGTCCACGTCCCCGAGGAGTACGGCGGCGCCGGTGCCGACGCGCTCGCCACCGTGATCGTCATCGAGGAGGTCGCCCGGGTCTGTGCCTCCTCCTCCCTCATCCCGGCCGTGAACAAGCTGGGCTCGCTGCCCGTGATACTCGCCGGGAGCGAGGAGTTGAAGAAGAAGTACCTGCGCCCGCTGGCCCAGGGCGACGCGATGTTCTCGTACTGCCTCTCCGAGCCGGACGCGGGCTCCGACGCGGGCGGCATGAAGACCAGGGCCGTACGGGACGGCGACCACTACGTCCTCAACGGGGTGAAGCGCTGGATCACCAACGCGGGCGTCTCCGACTACTACACGGTCATGGCCGTCACCGACCCGGACAAGCGGACGAAGGGCATCTCGGCGTTCGTCGTCGAGAAGGCCGACGAGGGCGTCTCGTTCGGCGCCCCGGAGAAGAAGCTCGGCATCAAGGGCTCACCGACGCGCGAGGTCTACCTCGACAACGTCCGCATCCCGGCCGACCGTCTGCTCGGCGCGGAGGGCACCGGCTTCGCCACCGCGATGCAGACCCTCGACCACACCCGCATCACCATCGCGGCCCAGGCCCTCGGCATCGCCCAGGGCGCGCTCGACTACGCCAAGGGCTATGTCCAGGAGCGCAAGCAGTTCGGCAAGCCGATCGGCGACTTCCAGGGCGTCCAGTTCATGCTCGCCGACATGGCCATGAAGCTGGAGGCCGCCCGTCAGCTCACCTACGCGGCGGCGGCCAGGTCGGAGCGGGTCACGGCGGGCTCCGCGAAGGAGGACCTGACCTTCTTCGGCGCGGCGGCCAAGTGCTACGCGTCGGACGCGGCCATGGAGATCACGACGGACGCGGTCCAACTCCTCGGCGGTTACGGCTACACGCGCGACTACCCCGTGGAGCGCATGATGCGCGACGCCAAGATCACGCAGATTTATGAGGGCACGAATCAGGTGCAGCGGATCGTCATGGCCCGCAACCTCCCGTAGGGCGGTCGCGAAAGCCCGCGGCCCCGGTGCCCGCGGCCCCCGGCGTCACACCGGGGACCGCGGGCCGGCGGCCGAGACCGCGGGCCCAGGAAGTCAGCGGATGGTGACGGGGATCTCACGGCCGCTCGACGCGTAGTGCGTCTTCACCGTGTCGACGTGGCGCATCTGCCAGGTGCCGTTCTGCGACACCGTGAACTGCTTGCTGAACGTGCCGTTCGTGAGCGTCGTGGCGGTGCCCAGCTCCTTCCAGGCCGCGCCGGGCGTGGCGGCCTTGAAGTAGACGCGGACCTTCCGGCCCGCGTACGCCTTCCAGGTGGTGCCGGACTTCTGCATCAGCGTGCCCTTGGCCGTCAGTCTCGTGCCCTTGCGGATGCCCTCGGGTGCGACGCTGTCCTTCCGGATCTCGGTGTACGCGCGGCCGAGGTGGTACACGCGGCTCTCCACGCCCGGGGCGGCCAGGTGACGCAGGCGCCAGTAGCTGCCGGTCCCCCCCTTCGTAGGAGCGGTCCGGCTGAACGTGGCTCCGTACACGGCCGTGAACTGGCCGACGCTCGACCAGTTCTGGCCGTCCGGGGAGTGGTCGATGGAGACCTGACCGGTCGTCCCGGCGGGGTACGAGCCCGATGTGACGCCCAGCTTGCCGCTGAAGGTGACCTTCCGGTACTTGTCCACAGCGGCCTCGACCGACGAGAAGGTGCTCGTGGCGGCCGTCGTGAGCTGGAAGTCGTACGGGGACGCCCCCGCGAACCACGGCTCCTGGCCGACACCGACGCGCGTCGTGCCGTTCTTCGTGGCGGGGAAGGCACCGGCGAAGGTGCCGTCCTCCTTGGTGCTGGTGACGGGCCGGCCGCCGACCAGGACGCCGACGCCGCCGGCCGGCTTCTCGGTGCCGTCGTCGGCCGTACGGGTCACCCTGCCGCGCGCGGGGACGTCGCTGCCCAACGGGGCCGTGACCGACCCGGCGGGGGTGTCCACCGTCAGTTTCAGCGGCTGCCGCTGGACCGACACCGGGAACGACGCGCTGTTCTCCTGGAACCAGACGTTGATCCGCTCGTCGGTCTCGTAACCGCTGAACTCGAAGGGAAGGGAGAAACGTCCCGCCTTGTCGACCGTCTTCAGCGGCTGCTGCCGCAGCATGTAGCGGGAGTAGATCGAGGCTCCCGTGAACGGCTTGACCTCGCGCGTGTTCGGGTCCTGCGCGACGAGGGTGCCGTTCACCGTGACCACGCGGTGGTCGTACGAAACGGTCCGACGGTCGGCGGTGGCGGTCAGCTTCGGGTCGAGGCCGTAGTTCAGCTCACCGTTGTCGCGGTCGACGAGTTCGCCCGCCGTGCCGGCCTTGACCACGAGGTCGATGGCGTACACACCCATCGAGGGCAGCTCGACCGGGTCGGTCCAGAACTGCTGCTCCAGGCAGTCGTACGCGGTGGGGCAGCTGTCGGCGTCGTTGAGGCCGAGCGTGGCGAGCACCGCGTCGCTGCCCTTCGCCCGGATCCGGACGGTGACGTCGGACGGCAGGGAGTTGCGCTCCCAGTGCTCGTAGAGCACATGGATCCGGCCGTCCTTCTCGGCGCTCCACGCGAACGACCGGAGGTCGGTCTCGGCCGCCTGCGCGCCGGGCGCGACCACCAGCGTGGACACGGAGAGCGCGACGGCCGTGCCGACCACGGCCAGGATCTTTCTCAAAGGTCCTCCATCGGACATGTGCGTGGATCTACGGCACATTCGACGCGTCGACCAGGAGGAAGGTTGTACGCGCGGACACACCTGCCCGAACGCGGACCTGCCCGAACGCCGGGCCCGGCACGCCGTAGCCCCCGCGCCGCCGCGCCGGGGCGGCGGGTGCACGGGGGCTACGGACGACGGCGTCGGTCGCCGGTGCAGGTCGTCGGTGTCAGTCGCTGGTGACGGTGACCTTCTCGTCGTTGTTGAGCTGGTTCACCAGCTCCTTGACCTTCGCCTTGTCCCAGACCAGGTTGCCGCCCACGCTGCCCGAGATCGGCATGTTCATGGAGGTGCCGTCGCCGCCCGTGATGCCCTTCATCGCGAAGAACATCTGGCCCAGCGACCAGAGCGACATGTCCTTGTCCACGATCAGGGTGTCCAGGCCCGCGCCCATCGTCGGGTAGAGCTTGAACGGGTTCAGGATCGTGCCCGGCGTGGCCGTCTGCGAGGCCAGGGCCGCCAGGAACTTCTGCTGGTTCTTCGTGCGGTCCAGGTCACTGGCGGCGAACGCGTACCGCGTCCGTACGAAGGCCAGCGACTGCTCGCCGTCCAGGGTCTGCTTGCCCGCCGGGAAGTCGGCGCCCGACTTCTTGTCCTTGAACGCCTTCGGGATGTCCAGCTCCACCCCGCCGATCGCGTCCACGATGTTGGCGAAGCCGGCGAAGCCGATCTCCACGTAGTGGTCGATGCGCAGCCCGGTGTTGAACTCGACGGTGCGGACCAGCAGCTCCGGGCCGTCCTCCGCGTACGCCGCGTTCAGCTTGGTCTGGCGGCCCGTGCTCGGGTACTGCTTGCCGGACTCCGAGCCCACGAACGACGGGATCGTCACGTTCGAGTCGCGCGGCAGCGAGACCAGCGTCGGACCGTTCGACCCGTCGTGCAGGATCATCATCGAGTCGGTCCGCTTGCCCTCGGCGGAACCGGTGTGGAGCTTCTTCTTGTCCTCGTCGGTCATGCCCTCGCGGCTGTCGGAACCCACGATCAGGTAGTTGGTGCCGTCGCCCTGTTCCGGCCGCTCGATGACCTTCGAGAGATCGACCTCGCGCCGGAGCTTGCCGTCGGCCCAGAAGTACGTACCGATGGACGTGCCCAGCAGCAGCACCACGAGGACCAGCGCGCCGATCTTGATACGGCGCCCCCAGTCGGGCGCGTACCGCGGCTGGGAGGGCCCGCCGCCCTGCGGAGGGATGTAGCCGCCCCGCCCGCCGTCGCCGCCACCGCCGCCCGCGGGGGAGCCGTAGACCTGGCCCGTGTTGTACCCGCTGTCGTAACCGGGATCCCGGCCCTGGCCGTACCCCTGCGCCTGTTGGGGTACGCCGCTGCGCCGCACATGCGGCATGACCTGCGGTCCCTCGGGCTGCGTGCCTCCACTGCCGCGCCCGTAACGGTCGCCACGGTCGCCGGTCCATCCATCAGTCATGCGGACAGTGTGCCGGGCCGGGCCGGGCCCCATACAGGGAGGTGGGAAATAGGGTCGGCCCCGTTGCGAATCTGATGCAATACGAACCGGACTGGGGCCGTCCCGGAGGTTTGACCGCGCCGATGCCGGAAAGGCCCTACGGGCAGGCCACCTGATCGCCGGTCGTCGCGTCGAACTCGCCCTTCGCCGCCTCCTCCGCACGGACCGGCCGCACCGTCGTGTAGTCCGTCCCCGTCATCACCTTCAGCGTCGCGCCCTGCTGCTTCACCGCCCGCAGCTCGCTGCCCGGCAGCGCCGCCGCCAGGGACTTCGCCGAGCGGTCCCAGCGCGGGTCGTACATCACCACCGTCCGCTGCACCTCGCTCCCGTCCGAGCCGAGCGGCGCGCCGGTGGTACGGAAGCCGGTGGCGTGCAGCGCGTCGTCGACCTGCTGGCCGAGGCCGTCGATCCGCGTCCCGTTGTAGACCTGTACGCGGATCTCCCGCGGGCTCACCGCGACGACCGTGGCCTTCCCGGCGGCCGGGGAGCCGGAACCCTGCCGGTGCGGCGGCGTCAGCGGTCGGTCCTCGCGCAGCGCCTGGAAGAGCCGCTTCGACTTCACCGGGTCCCACTTCACCGTGGCGCCGACGCCCTTGACCGGGACCGAGGCGCCGCCGCCGGCCAGCGGCACGGAGGTGAACTCCGACGAGGCGGGGGAGAAGCCGCGCATCGCCTCGTTGACGGCGAGCATCTGCTCGGCGCCGAACCCGGTGTCGGCCCGCACCGAGCCCAGGACCGTCGAGGTGACCTCTTTGAACCGCACCGGGTTCAGCAGCACCCCGCTGCTGGTCGCCCGGCTGATCAGGGCGGCGACGAAGCGCTGCTGGCGCTCCATCCTGCCGAGGTCGGCGGCGCTGTCGACATGGCGGGACCGTACGTACTGAAGGGCCTCGCCGCCGTTCATCCGGTGCGTGCCGGGCGCCAGATCGAGGCCGGTGTACGAGTCCTTCATCGGCCGGGTCGTACAGATCTCCACCCCGCCCACCGCGTCCACCGTCTTCATGAAGCTCGTGAAGTCGACCTCCAGGTAGTGGCTGATCTTCACCCCCGTCATGCGCTCGACGGTACGGACGGTCAGATTCGGCCCGCCCTCCGCGTACGCCGCGTTCAGCTTCACCGGGTGCGGGGCGTGCTGCTTCTCCGTGGTGGCGTCGGTGTGTTCGGGCAGCTCGGCGAAGCTGTCGCGGGGCAGGCTCACCACGCTCGCGCGCCGCCCGTCCGCCGAGAGGTGGACCAGCATGATCGTGTCGGTGCAGTGGCAGGGCTCGCCCCCGAGGCGGTACTTCTGCCGCTCCTCCTCGGTGATCTTGTCGCGGCCGTCGGTGCCGACGAGCAGCAGGTTCAGCCCGCGGCCCGCGCCCGGCCGGTTCTTCATGTCCTTGAACGGGTCGATCCGCCCGATCCCGGAGTCCAGACCGGTCATGACGGCGTGGCCGATCCCGCCCGCCCCCAGGACCAGGACGGAGAGGGCCGTCGCCATCCGCATTCCCCAGCGGGGCCGCCCGGCCCTGCCGTCCTTCCCCGGCCCGTTCCCGCCACGGCCCCGGACACCGGCGCGGGTGCCGGCGCGCGCCGTCGTGGTGTCCGGCCGGCGGCGTGCGTCCGGCCGGCGGGTGGTGCGGGGCGGCGTGGGCACGAGGGACACCTCCGCGGTGAACGTGAGCGGACCGTGAGCGCAATACCGGTGGCCCGTGAGCGGGCCGTGAGCACGGTAAGCCCATACGATCAGCGCCCCCGGTGCGCAACCGGGCGGCGCGCTTCGCTGTCCCCCGTTCGCGGTAACGTGGGCGGACCGACCACTGCCCCGCCGTCTCGAACGCGCCCCCGCCCGAAGGCCCCGAAGGACCCCATGCCTGCCCTGCCTCCCGCAGTCTCCGTGATCATGCCGGTGCTCAACGAGGAACGTCATCTGAGGAACTCCGTCCGGCACATCCTGGAGCAGGAGTACGAGGGGGAGATGGAGGTGGTCATCGCCCTGGGCCCGTCCACGGACCGTACGGACGAGATCGCCGCGGAGCTGGTACGGGAGACCGCGTCCCACCCGCGCGCCCGGGTGCAGACGGTGCCCAACCCGACGGGCCGCACCCCCGCCGCGCTCAACGCGGCGATCAAGGCGTCCAAGCACCCCGTCGTCGTACGGGTCGACGGCCACGGCATGCTCTCGCCGAACTACATCGCGACCGCCGTCCGGCTGCTGGAGGAGACCGGCGCACAGAACGTCGGCGGCATCATGCACGCCGAGGGCGAGAACGACTGGGAGCACGCGGTCGCCGCCGCCATGACGTCGAGGATCGGCGTCGGCAACGCGGCCTTCCACACCGGAGGCCAGGCGGGTCCCGCCGAAACCGTGTATCTGGGTGTCTTCCGGCGCGAGGCGCTGGAGCGGCAGGGCGGCTACAACGAGGAGTTCATCCGTGCCCAGGACTGGGAGCTGAACTTCCGGATCCGCGAGTCCGGCGGCGCGATCTGGTTCTCCCCGGAGCTGCGCGTCCAGTACCGCCCGCGCCCCTCGGTCCGCGCGCTCGCCAAGCAGTACAAGGACTACGGCCGCTGGCGCCATGTCGTCGCGCGCTACCACTCCGGCTCGATCAACCTCCGCTACCTCGCCCCGCCGGCGGCCGTCTGCGCCATCGCCGCGGGACTCGTCGTCGGTGCGGTGCTCACGCCCTGGGGCCTCGTCGTGCCGGGCGGCTATCTCGCCGCGATCGTGGCCGGCTCCGTACCGGCGGGCAAGGGTCTGCCGCTCAAGGCCCGGCTCCAGATCCCGGTGGCGCTGGCCACCATGCACATGTCGTGGGGGTACGGCTTCCTCACCAGCCCGAAGGCGCTGGCGAAGAAGGTCATCGCGAGCCGCCGCCCGGCCGCCCGGACGGTCGGGGCCGAGGCCGAGGCTTAGGGAGGTCCCCGGAGGACCCGGAGGACCCGGAGGACCCGGAGCCCGCGCAGGAACGCCGACGCGCCCCCGTACAGCTGTGTACGGGGGCGCGGTCGCGTGCGTATGTTCGTTCTCGTTCGGAAGGGGTGTACGGGCTCAGAAGCGGTACGGCGCATACACGTCCATGCACGCGTCCTTCTCCGAGCCGTTGATGGCGTCCGCCGTGTCCGGGACCCCGCCCGCGGCCGGCGCGCTCTCCTTCGGGAAGGACGAGCCGTCGCGCCAGTCGGCGCCCACGATCACCGTGACGCCCGAGACGTCCGTGGACCGCTTCACCGAACTCGTCGGGATCCCGAGGGCCTTGGCGACCGCCTGGGCGTTCCCCTCCAGGTCCGCGCTCGGATAGCCGACCGTGGTCGTCTCCTGGGGCGTGAGCTGCCCGTCCGCCGTCGCCAGGGTGTAGCCCTTGGCCGCGAGGGCGCCGGCGATCTCGGCGGCACGGCCCTTCACGGGCGTCTGCGCGCCGCCGGTGCCGTTGCGTACCATCACCCCGGTCTCGGCGGGTGTAGTCGTCGGCTCCTGGACGGCGTCCTCCGTGGCCTTCTTCCGCTTGGCCGCCGCGGCGGCGGCCGCCTTGTCCTCGGCCGAGTCGCCGTTGCTGTCGAAGGCCACGTCGTCCCGGACCATCGCCCACAGGTGCTCCGCGTCGGCGCCGCCGGCCACGAGATGATTCGCGTCCTGCGGGTCGACCGCGGTCGGCATCGTCGTCATGGTGAGCCGGTCGGTCGGCACGCTCTTGAGCTGCATGGCGAGATCGAACAGCTTCTTGACCGTACCGATCTCCTCCGACACCTCCAGCGACTTCGTGGCCGCCTCGGCCAGGCCGGTCAGCCGGGGCGTGTCGGTGAAGACGTTCTGCGACTTCAGCTCGCGGATCATCGCGTTCATGTACATGTGCTGGGCCTTGGCCCGGCCGAGGTCGCTCTCGAAGGCGTGCCGGGTACGCAGCCACTGGAGGGCCTGCTCGCCCTGGATCTGGTGCTTGCCCGCCGTGAGCTTGAGACCGGAGCCACCGGGCACCCCGGGCAGGGGCCGGTCCCAGACGTTGTCCTTGACGCAGACCTCGACGCCGCCGATCGCGTCGGCCATCTTCACCACACCGGAGAAGTCGATCGTCATCCAGTGGTCGATATAGACGCCGGTCAGCTTCTCCCAGGTGGAAAGGGTGCAGCCGGGGCCGCCGCGGGCGAGCGTCTCGTTGATGATCGTGTTCGTCGCGGGATAGACCTTGCCGGTCTCCGCGTCCTTGCACTCGGGGATGTCGACCCGGGTGTCCCGGGGGATGCTCACGACCGAGGCGTTCTTCCGGTCGGCGGAGACATGGACGAGCATCTGGACGTCCGCGAGGGGCGGGCTGCCCACGGAGCCCCTGCTGCCGCCGAGTTCGACGTTCTCCGGCTTGTTACGGCTGTCGGAGCCGATCAGCAGGATGTTCAGCGGCCGCTGGCCCGCCGAGTTGGCCGCGGGCTGGTCCAGGCCGCTGGAGCCGTTGCTCCGCTCGCCGCTGCGGATGTTGCCGTTGAGGTGGCGGTAGTACAGATAACCGGCGCCGGCCGTCCCGAGTATGAGGAGCGAGAGCACGGCGGCGGCCCAGCGGAGTATGCGGCGCACCCGGGGACGCCGGCCCTTGGCCCCATTGGCCCCCTTGGCACCCTTCGCGCCGCCGGAGCCGCCTGTGCCGCCCGCGCCGCCCGTACTGCTTGTGGCGCCCGCGCCGCCTTTGCCGCCCGTGCCGCTCGCGGTCTCCCCGCTGTCCGCCGTGCTCCCGGCCTTCCGCGCGGTCACCGTACGGTTCGCGGTCACCGTACGGTCCGTGCCCTCCGCGGTGGGACCGGTGTCCTCTCCGCCCTCTCCGCCCGCTCCGTCCTCCGCGCTACCGCCCACGCCGCCGGGCGCGCCGTCCTCGTACAGGCTGTCGTCCCAGCCCAGTTCCCCGGCGTGTGGGCCGCGTTCGCGCGCCTCTTCCCGCCGTACACCGCTCGTACCCACCGGATCCCCCTCAGGCCGGCCGTACGAGCCGGTGTTCACGTGTCACTTCGAGCAGACCTGCTTGTCCGCTTCGACCTTCTGCACACCTTCCGGCGTCTTCGCCGCTCCGGTGATGGGCACTCCCGCGCCCTTGAAATCCCCGCCGAGGGTCAGCGTCATCGCCTCAAGACCCACCGCGTCCTCCGTGCCGGGCTTGAGCGCCGAGGCGGGCAGCCCCATCATCTCCGCGAGGGCGCGCGCCTGGTCCGCCTGGTTCGGCGCGTACTCCAGGGTCGTCTTCGCCACGTTCGCCGGGGCGTTGCCCTTGTTGGTGGACTTCGGCACGCCCTCGCTGTTCTGGAGCCAGTTGAGCGTCTCCTGCGCCGAGCCCTGCGGACCGCCGCCGTTGAAGACGTCGACCCGTACATCGGCCGGATCGGCCTTGTCGCCCTTCAGCAGCTCTTCCTGCTTGCTCGCGGCGGCCTTCTGGTCCGCCTTCTCCTTCGCCTCCACCTCGGTCAGCGAGACATCGTTCTGCATCATCGAGAACAGCGGCTTCGCCTTGGCCTCGTTGACGACGACGGTGGCCTTGACGACCTCCGCCGGGTTGTCGAGGACCGGCAGCGTGGTGAAGGTGATGTTCTTGGCCGGGACCTTCGCCATCTCCTGGGCGAGATCGCTCAGCTTCTTGATGCTGCCGATGCCGGTGTCGACCGTCAGCGCCTGCGTGGCCGCCTCAGCCAGGCTGAACAGCTTGCTGGGGCTGGTCAGGGTGTCGCCGGACTTCATCGTCCGGATCATCGAGCTGAGGAACTGCTGCTGGGTCTGGATCCGGGTGAGGTCGCTCTCGTCGCCGAAGGCGTGGCGCGTGCGGACGAAGGCGAGCGCCTGTTCCCCGTCGATGACCGTCTTGCCCTTCTTCAGCTTGAGCTTGGACTTCGGGTCGTCGATGTCCTTGTCCACACAGACCTCGACTCCGCCTACGGCGGTGGACAGCGTCTTCACCGCGTTGAAGTCGGCCATCATGAAGTGGTCGACCTCGATGCCGGTCAGCTCCTTGACCGTGCGCATCGTGCAGCCCGGGTCGCGGTCGTCCTGGCCGAGGCTCGTGTTGAAGCGGACCTGCTGCGAGCCGGGGATCACCGTGGTGCCGGAGTCCGTCTTGGTCTCGCAGTCGGGGATGTCGGTGATCAGGTCGCGCGGGATGGAGACCACCGTCGCGTTGGAACGGTCCTTCGCGACGTGGAAGAGCAGTGTGGTGTCGGCGTGGCCGACGCTGCCCTTGTCCCCGTACCCCTCGTTGCCCGCGCCGGTCCGCTTGTCCGTGCCGATCACCAGGATGTTGACGGGCTGGTCCTTCTTGAAGCCGCCGCTGCCCGCGCCCTCGACATCGATCGTGGCGATGTTGCCGTTGAAGTGCTCGTACGCGGCGTACGCGGCGATGGAGCCGCCCACCAGGACGAAGCCCATCACCCCGCCGGTCCAGACCAGCGCCTTCTTCTTGCCGGTCTTCCTGGGCTTGCGCTTGCGCCGGCCCGGGGCCGCCGCGGACTCGGCGGCCGGTCCCTTGCCCGCGCGCCGGCTGCGCTGTCCGGGGACGTCGGCGCGCTGCGCCCCGCTCCCGTTCCCGCCCCCGGCCGGGGCGGCGTTACGGCTCCGGCCGCCCGACCGGGGGCCCGGGGGCGTGGCGGAGCCGTCCTGCGGGGCAGGCTTCTTTCTTCTGCCACCGGCGCCTGCGGTGCCTGCGGGGGCGGCCGGCGACTGCCCTTCGGAGTGGTCCAGTCGCAGCTCGTAGTTACCTGTCTGCGGGTTGAGGACCCACTGGTCGGCGGGGTCGATCTCGTCCGCCTGTCCACGGCTTTGCGCATCCACGGTTGCTTGAATCCTCCGTCGGTGCCACGCGAGGCGTCTTCCCCCGAAGACGCTCGGTTTTCGATCCAGCAGTGTGCGACCGTACGGCCGGACGCACCGGATCGCGTCACACTATCCGCCCAGTTCAACGTCGAGCGACGTCCGTGACAAATTCCTCACCCCTTACAAGCGGGCAATCTGCCCAATCTCCATGGAGTGTGCGCTTCTCTTTGCCAATTGCTTTACCCGCACATGCCCGCCTCGGCATTGGAACCCGTGAAAGTCGGCGCCGGTGTGCTGCTCGGAGCGGGTGCGCCGGACGAGGTCGCCGCGGCCGGGGAACTCTTGTCCGAGTGCGATTTCGAGTCCGATTCCGGTGCCGATTCCGAGGCCGACGGCGACGTCGACGGTGACGCCGCGTCGGATGCCGCGTCCGTCCCGGTGTCCGTCCCGGTGTCCGCGACGGTGTCCGCGTCGGTGTCGGCGCCGGAATCGGCGTCGGTGTCCGCCGGTGAGGTTTCCGTGTCGATCGTGACGGGTTCGTCGTCCCGCAGCCGCTCGAAGAGCTTCCTCGCGCTGGACTCGACGAGCTCGTCGCGGTTCGGGTCCAGGGCGTACGGCTGCCGGGGCACGGTCAGGAACTGCACCTTCTCCACCGGCACGCCCCGCATCGAACTGGCCAGGTCGTACAGGTCGGTCAGGCTGTTCAGCCCCGCGTCGGTGGTGATCGACCGCGTCACCGCGTCCAGCACCGGATAGAGCCGCGTCGGGTTGAGCAGCACCCCGTCGCTCTGCACCTTCTTGAACAGGGCGCCGAGGAAACGCTGTTGCCGGTCCATGCGCTGGGTGTCGCTGCCGTCGCCGATGCCGTGCCGCGCCCGTACGTAACCGAGCGCCTGCTCCCCGGTGAGCGTCTGGCGGCCCTCCGGGAGCTTGAGGCGTGCCTGCCGGTCGTCGACCGGATCCTTCAGACAGACCTCGACACCGTCGACCGCGTCCACCGTGTCCTCGAAGCCGCTGAAGTCGATCACGATGTGGTGGTCGACGCGGATGCCGGTGAGCTTCTCGATCGTACGGATGGTGCACGCGGCGCCACCGAACTGGAACGCCCAGTTGAACTGCGCGAACTGGGCACTGGTGCGGCTGCCGTCCGCGGAACGGCAGCTCGGTATCTCCACCATCAGGTCGCGCGGTATCGACATCGCCGTCGCGCTCTTCCGGTCGGCGGCGAGGTGCAGCAGGATCGTGGTGTCGGAGCGCTGCGAACCGCCGTCGTCCTGCCCGTACTTGCCGTTGCCCGCGCCCGCGCGGCTGTCGGAGCCGATGAGCAGGATGTTCTGCGCGTCCAGGGCGACCGGGGTGGGGCGTTCCCGCTCGTACGTGTGGAGTTCGGCGGCGGCTGTGGTGTCGGTGGTGATGTTCCGGTCGAGCGTGCGGTAGGCCCACCAGCCGGCGCCGGAGGCCCCGAGCAGGACGACGGAGGTCGCGGCCGCGGCCCAGCGCAGCCAGCGCCGCTTGCGACGGGGCGGTACGGCGGCCTCGGCATCGTTGTCGGCCCGTTCGGCGCTCGCGGTCCGCTCGGTGTTCCCGGCCCGTTCCGTGCTTCCGGCCTGCTCGGCGCTCGCGTTGGTTCCGGTTCTGCCGGCGCTGTCTTCGTCGTCAGCGCTGTCGTCACGGAGTGCGGTGCCCGCCTCGGCTTCTTCGGGGTCCTCCGGCGTGGTGGAATCCGTGGACTTCTTCTCCGGCTCGGGCGGCGTGCCAGCACTTTCGGTCACGTCTTCGTCCATCCTTCAAGGCATCGGCGGCGCACACGGGCCGCCGGTCGCTGTCGTAGACGGGCGAGCACCGCGCTTGGTTGTGCTGCGCGTCGCAGGTTTCGCCGATCATGTGCTGCGGTTTGGTCACGGCGCTACGAGCGGTGGCTCATGAAGGAGAACGGGACGGGCCGGGCCCAGGTCATACGGCGCTGTCGGTCACCCGCTCACTGGTCACGCGCTCCGCGAGCGCCGCCGCCGGCAACTGGTCGAGATGGCGGCAGAGTACGACGGAACCGCCCGCCGCGAGGGGGGCGAACAGCCCCGCCGAGAGCCCCTCCCAGCTCTCGTACCCGAGCCCCGACAGCAGTCGCGAACCGGGCCCGAGCCCCCGCTCCGCCGCGTCCCCGCGCGCCCGCGCGAGCAGCGCGGCCGAGGTCAGCTCCGTACCGCCGACCCGGAGCGCGGGCGCGTCCGGATCCACCGGGGCGTACGGCGCGAAACGGTCGCCCTGGCCCGGCACCTCCACGGCGTAGTCGAGGAAGCCCTCCGGCGGCTGCGGGAACCGGCCGCCGAGCGGGCGCAGCGCGAGCGCCACCCGCTCGCCGGTGCACGCGCGCGCCGCGGCGAGCGACTCGGGGCCGGGCCCGCTGACGACGAGGTCGGCCGCGGCCGGGTCGCCGCCGATCTCTGCCGTCACGCCCACCGAGGAGCAGGCGAGCAGCCAGACCGCGCTCTGCCAGTGCGCGGGCAGCAGCAGCGCCACCCGGTCGCCCGGCTCCGCGGACAGCTCGCCCTGGAGGAGATTGGCGGTCTTGGACACCCAATTGGCGAAGGTGGCCACGGACAATTCGACGCGTTCACCGGTGGCGTCGTCGTAGAAGGTGATCAAGGGGCGGGCCGGGTCCGCGGTGAGAGCGGATCGCAGCAGGTCGGCGGGGGTGCGGTCGCTGGCGTTCATCGGAGAAAGGGTACGCGGACGGCCTACGCGACCGCCCCGTACCGGTGACGGGGTACACCGGTCGGCCGACGGGCCGTCAGTTTTCCCGCCGAGCGGGCCGCGTGGCGCGCGCCGAGGATCGGCCCATGCGTGCCTACCTTGCAACCTCGATCGGCGTGGTGTGCACCGCCGTACTCGTTCTCCCGCTTTCGCAGCCGGCCGGGGCGCTCGCCGCGTCCCCGGCCGCCCCGCCGGCCAGTCACCAGGCCGGCCCCCGGACCGGCCCCGGGGCCGCCCACCCCGCCGTGACTCCCGCGGGGGCCGTGCCGGGCTCCACCGAGTCCGTACCCCTGCGGCCGCTCGGCTCCCCGCGGTCGCCCGGCTCCGCCGCGGAGCAGGGTGTGGCCTCCCGGGAGGTACGGCCGTTCTCGCTGCTCGGCGTCGTCTGGGACGACGCCGACGACGAACTGCGCGGCACCGTCCAGGTCCGTACCCGCTCGGTCGCCACCCACGTCTGGTCCGACTGGCAGGACGTCGAGACGCACAACCAGGAGCACGGCGCCGACCCCGGGACGCAGGAGCGCGACTCGGGGACGGTGCGCGGCTCGACCGCGCCGCTGTGGGTCGGCGGTTCGGACGGAGTGGAGCTGCGGGTACGGGCCACCGCGGAGCCGGACGGGACGGGACCGGCCCGTCCGCTGCTGCCGCGGGGGCTGCGGCTGGAGCTGATCGACCCGGGCGACGAGCCGGGAACACAGCCGGGCGACGAGCCGGGAACGCAGCCGGGCGACGAGCCGGGAACGCAGCCGGGAACGCAGCCAGGGACGCAGTCGCCAACGCAGGGGTCCGGAACGGCGGTCGGCACCCCCGTCGGAACTCCCGTCACCATGGAGACGGGAACGGGAACGTCCCCCGCGAACGGCACCATGACCGGCGCGACGACGGGCCTCGCCCCCGCCATGTCCGCCGAGGACATGGCCAGTTCGTCCGCCAACGAGGGGCTCGCGGCGCTGGGCGCCGCCGAGATCCCCGCCCTCACCAAGGCGGAGGCCGAGGCAGAGGTGTCCGACGCCACCACGCGGGCGTTCGCCGCGCCGCGCCCGCGCATCGTCACCCGCAAGGGGTGGGGCGCGAACGAGTCTCTGCGCGAGAGGAAGTTCGGCTACACCGGTACGGTGAAGGCCGCGTTCGTGCACCACAGCGGGACCGGCAACAACTACACCTGCCGGCAGGCGCCCTCCGTTCTGCGCGGTATCTACCGGTACCACGTCAAGAGCAGCGGCTGGCGGGACTTCGGCTACAACTTCGCCGTCGACAAGTGCGGAACCATCTACGAAGGGCGGGCCGGGGGCGTGGCCAGGCCGGTGCTGGGCGCGCACACGCTCGGGTTCAACACGAACACGACGGGCATTGCCGTCCTCGGCTCGTACAACCGCACGAACCCGCCGTCGGCGGCGACCACCGCCGTCGCCAGGCTCACCGCGTGGAAGCTCGGTCTGCACGGGGTGAACCCGCGTGCCAAGGTGACCCTCACGTCCGGGGGCAGCGGGAAGTACGGGAAGGGCGCCCGGGTCCGCCTGCACACCATTTCCGGTCACCGGGACGGATTCAGCACCGACTGCCCGGGAAGCCGCCTGTACGGGAAGCTCGGCTCCGTACGCACGAAGGCGGCCGGGTACCAGGGCCGCTGACGCCGGATCAGTGCCGCTGACGCCGGACCAGGGCCGCCGGCGTCGGACGGGCCGCTGACAACGGCCGGTTCTTCGGGTGTACGCCTGTATGTATGTGCGTATGTACGTATGCACGAGGAATCGGCCCCAGGGGAAGCGGAGACGACACGGTGACTGAAGCGATCCTTCTGGTCGGCGGCAAGGGCACCCGGCTGCGGCCCCTGACGGCGCGCACCCCGAAGCCCATGGTCCCGGCGGCGGGTGTCCCCTTCCTCGCGCACCAGCTGGCGCGGGCGCGGGCGGCGGGGGTCGAGCATGTCGTCCTCGCCACGTCGTACCTCGCGGAGGTCTTCGAACCGTACTTCGGGGACGGCTCGGCGCTCGGGCTGAGCCTGGAGTACGTGACCGAACGCGATCCGCTCGGCACGGGCGGCGCGCTGCGCAACGTGGCGTCGCGGCTGTGCTCGGGGCCCGACGAGCCGGTGCTGATCTTCAACGGCGACATCCTGACGGGCCTCGACATCAGGGCGCTCGTCGCGACGCACACCGCGTCGGGGGCGGATGTCTCGCTGCACCTCACCCGGGTCGCGGACCCGCGCGCCTTCGGCCTGGTGCCGACGGACGGGGACGGGCGGGTGACGGCGTTCCTGGAGAAGCCACAGACCCCGGAGGAGATCGTCACCGACCAGATCAACGCGGGCGCGTACGTCTTCAGACGCTCGGTGATCGACGCCATCCCCGCGGGCCGGCCGGTCTCGGTGGAGCGGGAGACCTTCCCGGGGCTGCTGGCCGCGGGGGCCCATCTCCAGGGCATGGTCGACTCGACGTACTGGCTGGACCTGGGCACGCCCCAGGCGTTCGTACGGGGCTCCGCCGACCTCGTGCTGGGCCGGGCCCCGTCCCCGGCGGTGCCGGGCCGCTGCGGCGAACGGCTGGTGCTGCCGACGGCGTCGGTGGCCGCCGACGCGAAGCTCACGGCCGGCACGGTGGTCGGCGAGGGGGCCAGGGTCGGCGCGGGCGCGCGCGTCGCGGGGAGCGCGCTGCTGGCCGGCGCGGTGGTGGAGCCCGGCGCGGTGGTCACGGACTCGCTGATCGGCGCGGGCGCGCGGGTGGGGGCCCGTACGGTCCTGTCGGGGGTGGTGGTCGGGGACGGCGCGGTGGTGGGCGCCGACAACGAACTGCGCGAGGGCGTACGGGTGTGGTGCGACGCGGTGCTCCCGGCGGGCGCGGTGCGCTTCTCGTCCGACGCGTAGCCGACCGCGCGGGTCCGCTACGCGTAGCCGGCCGCGCGGGTCCGCTACGCGTAGCCGGCCGCGCGGGTCCGCTACGCGTAGCCGGCCGCGCCGGGCCCGCCGCGCGTCGTCGTCCGGTCCCCTGTGTGGTCCGGGCGGACCGGCCCCTGCGGGGGACGCCTGCGAGGGGCGCCCTACCGGGGGCTACCCTCGGGGGACCCCGAGGGTAGCCCCCGGGGACTTCACGATCCGGACGAGACGAGAGGCCCCAGGACCCCACCCGTGGCAGGACGCTTCGCCCCCCGCCCCGCGCGCGCCCCGTACCCCACGGGTCCCGCGCGCTCCGCGCCCGCGTCGGAGGGCCTGCGCCGGCGCTGGACGCCGCCGGACGGCGCGTACGACCTCGGGCTCACCCTGGGGCCCCTGCGGCGCGGCCCCGGCGACCCGACCTTCCGGGCCGAGCCGGGTGGCGCGGTGCGCCGTGCGAGCCGTACGCCCGCCGGGCCCGGCGCGCTGCGGCTCGTCGCGCGGGGCGGCGGCGTGGACGCCGAGGCGTGGGGCCCGGGCGCGGAGTGGCTGCTGGAGCACCTGCCGGAACTGCTCGGCGCGTCCGACGAGCCGGACGCCTTCGTACCGCGCCACCGGCTCCTCGTCGGGGCCCTGCGGCGCAGACCGGGACTGCGGCTCTGCAGGACCGGGCTCGTACTGGAGTCGCTGATCCCGTCCGTGCTGGAGCAGAAGGTCACCACGGTCGAGGCGTACCGCGCCTGGCGCCTGCTGGTCCGCGCGCACGGCGAGCCCGCGCCGGGGCCGCCCCTCGCCTCCGGTGAGCCGCTCCATGTCATGCCCGACGCCAGGACCTGGGCGCTGATCCCTTCCTGGGAGTGGCACCGGGCGGGGGTCGACGCCAAGCGCTCCTCGACCGTTCTGCGCGCCGTACGGGTCGCGGAACGGCTGGAGGAGGCCGTCGCCATGGAGCCCGAACAGGCGGCCGCCCGGCTGGAGTTGATCCCGGGCATCGGACCCTGGACCTCGGCGGAGGTGATCCAGCGGTCCAACGGCGCCCCCGACGCCGTCACGGTCGGCGACCTCCACCTGCCGGGCATCGTCGGCCACGCGCTGGCGGACGACCGGCACGCGGACGACGCGGCGATGCTGGACCTCCTCACCCCGTACGCGGGCCAGCGCCACCGGGCGACCCGGCTGATCCTCCTCAGCGGGCGCGTCCCGGCCCGCCGGGCACCCCGCATGCCGGTCCGCGACATCGCCCGTCTCTAGGGCCTCTCTCCGGCCCCCTCGCTGCGGGCTCCGCCCCGTACGGCCACGGCGGTGCCGACGGCGACCCCCGCGAGCGCGGCGAGGACCACGACGTTCACCCAGCCCGGGACGAGTTCGAGGTGGGTGCCGTCGCCCCAGCGGCAGTGGCTCGACAGCGGCAGGAACCCTTCGGCCACGGTGAGGGGACCCGGAGGACCCTCACCACCCGGGGGGACGCTCACCGCCCGCTCGCAGGCGGTGCTGATTCCGCCGCTGTCCCAGCCGACGGACAGCCCGGCCACATAGGCAGGGAGCCCGACACCGAGACTCAGCGCGATCAGCTCCACCCCACGCCAGGGGCCGCCGGCGGTACGGGCGAAGAACCAGCGCCGGCGGACGAACAGATGGACGGCCTTGACCAGGAGCAGCACGACGCCGAACGGCATGGTGATGACTGCCGCGTCGATCAGGATGTCGGTGAGGTCCACGTTCGGGACGGCTCTCTTCTCTCCTTGCGGCGGTCTTGTCTCTCCTCGCGGCGGTCGTGGCCGCGCCCGGTCGCGACCGGGCGCGCCGGGTGCTAACGCACCTCGATGAACGCCTCCGGCGACCGCCCCGGCCGTTCCTTCGGCGGGGCCGCCGCGTGGCCGACCGCGACCGTGCCCATCGGGTCCCACTCCTCGGGCAGGTCCAGGACGTCCCGTACGACCTCGCGGCAGAACATCGTCGACGAGACCCACGCGGAGCCCAGCCGCTCGCCCGCCAGCGCGACCAGGAGATTCTGCACGCCCGCGCCCATCGCCACCGTGAACATCTCGCGCTCCGCGCCGTCCCGCCGGGCGTCGCCGTAGGTGTGCGAGCCGTCCGTCACCAGGCACGGCACCACGAGATACGGCGCCTTGCGCAGCACGTCACCGCGCCGGACGCGGCGGGCGATCGACTCCTCGGACTTGCCGTCGCGGCGCAGGTCGGCGATCCACGCCTCGCGCATCGCGTCGAGGAGCCGCAGCCGCGACCCGGGGGATTCCAGCAGCACGAAGCGCCACGGTGTGGTGTGGTGCGGCGCCGGGGCCGTGATCGCCGCCGCGACCGCGCGGCGGACCGCGCCCGGGTCGACCGGCTCGTCGGTGAAGTCGCGGACCGTACGGCGCTGGGTGACCGCTTCCCGTACCGCCTCCGAGGTGCCGAGCCGGAACATGTCGTCGGCGGCGACCCGCACCAGCGCGCGGGCACCGGTGTCCGCGTCGTCGGCTCCGGACGCTCCGGACGGGCTCACGAGGTGTCCCAGTCCGCTCACCACCGCCACCGGCAGATTCCCGGTCTTGCCCTTCACCAGGTCACCGGCGGCCGCCAGCTCGTCCGCCAGGGCCACGACCGTCGCGGCCAGCGGATTGCCGTGCGCGTCCGTCCCGCCGCGCAGGTCCTCCAGGACCCGTATGCCCGCCGCGCCGATCGCCACATCCGTCAGCCCGTTGCGCCAGGGCCGCCCGAAGGTGTCCGTGACGATCACGCCGAGGTCGAGCCCCAGCGCGTCCCGCAGCCCCTCCCGTATCGCCCGGGCCGAGGCATCGGAGTCCTCGGGAAGCAGCAGGACCGTGCCGGGCGGGGTGTTGGAGGCGTCGACCCCGGCCGCCGCCATGACGAGGCCCTGCCGGTTCTCGACGATGCGGAGGGGGCCGCGCCGGGCGACGACCCGTACCGTCTCCGCGTCGATCGCCGCCTCGCGGTCCGTCGCCTCGAGGATCCGGCCCTCGGCCTTGGAGACGATCTTCGAGGTGACCAGCAGCACATCACCGTCGGCCAGCCCGGCCCCGGCCGCCGCGATCAGCTTCGCGAGGTCGTCGCCGGGGCGCACCTCGGGCAGTCCCGGCAGCGCGCGCACCCCGTACGAGGGGACCGCCGGCGCGGTGGCCGCCGGATCCGTGCCGTAGCTCATGCCCGTACCTCCTCGGCCAGCGCCAGTGCCTCGCGCGCCATCGCGGCGGTGGCGGTCACGTCCGTCATCATCAGCGGGACCGCCCGGCTGCGGATGCCCGCGCCCTCGATCGCGTCCACCGCACCGGCGTCCACCGTGTCGACCAGCCAGCCGTCGAGCAGCCCGGAGCCGTAGTGCAGCGCGACCGCCGTCGCCGTCGCCTCGACACCGATCGCGGCGAGCACCTTGTCCGCCATTCCGCGCACCGGCGCGCCCCCGACGATGGGGGAGAGGCCGACGACCGGCACGCCCGCCTCGGCGATGGCCTCCCGTATCCCGGGGACGGCCAGGATCGTGCCGATGCTGACCACCGGGTTCGACGGCGGGAAGAGGATGACGTCGGCGGCGCCGATCGCCTCCAGCACCCCGGGCGCCGGCTTGGCCTGATCGGCGCCGACGGGGACGATCGCCTGCGCGTCCACGGAGGCCCGCAGCTTCACCCAGTACTCCTGGAAGTGCACGGCCTTGCGCTCGCCCTCACCCGTGGCGGAGCCACTGTCGGGCAGCGTGACCGCGACATGGGTCTCCACGCGGTCGTCGGACATCGGCAGCAGCCGTACACCCGGCTTCCAGCGGGCGCAGAGCGCCTCCGTGACGGCGCTGAGCGGATAGCCCGCGCCGAGCATCTGCGTACGGACGATATGGGTGGCGAAGTCGCGGTCGCCGAGTCCGAACCAGCCCGGCCCCACGCCGTACGCGGCCAGCTCCTCCTTGATCAGGAACGTCTCGTCGGTACGTCCCCAGCCCTGTTCCTCATTGATGCCACCGCCGAGGGTGTACATCACCGTGTCGAGGTCCGGGCAGACCTTCAGCCCGAACAGATGGATGTCGTCGCCGGTGTTGCCGATCACCGTGATGTCCGCGTCGGGCGCGGCCTGCTTGAGGCCGCGCAGGAAACGGGCACCGCCGATGCCGCCGGCCAGAACCACAATGCGCATGGAAGACAGTCTGTCAGCCGGAGGCTGATCGTTGAGGGGTGGTGGTCGGGTGACGGGTGGGCTTGTCAGGCGGGTACGACATCCTGGGCCGCCGGGGCGCAGCGGGCCGAGTGCATCGGCATCTCGGTCAGCCCCGGGTAGTAGATGTGCAGGCTCACGGCCGGTTCGATCGCGGCGTTGACCACTTCGTGGACATAACCGGGGGCGAAGACCCGCTGCGCGCCCGGCGTGAGCGTCCGGCTCCCGCTCCCCGAACGCTCCGTCAGCTCCCCGTCGAGCACCGTCAGTACGCCGGAGGAGCGGCCATGGTCGTGCGATCCGCTGCCCTGTCCCGGCACCCAGGAGAGCAGCCACACCTCGTAGCCGGGCCCGGTGCGCAGCCGGTGGTACCAGCGGCTGGTGGCGTCGTACCGGACGTGCGGGGCCCACTGGGCGCGGTCGGCCGCGAGGGTACGGGCGAGGCCGGCGAACTCGGCCACGGTGACCGGGTGCTCCCGGGCGGGGCGGAGAAGGTGCTGGACCTCAAGGAGGTCACCGGCGATCTGGATGTCGCTGTCGCTGTTCATGGGGTGCTGTGGTTCCTCGGCAGGGAAAGGGCGTGCGCTACCGGAAAAGAGGGAGGTGAGAGAGGTTCGACCGGAGCCCGGAGGGCTTCAACAGACGGAACAGCTGGAACAGCAACAGCGGGCCTGGACAGCACTGCGGAATCCACGGAGGTGGGTCGCGGGGTGCGTGCGGTGCGCTGGCATGAGACCTAAGGTCGCGAATCCCCTTCCGGATGTCAACTCAATGACCGATTTGGCCGCAATCTTTCACCACATCCGGTTGCTCCGTCCGGAGAAAGGTTTGCCCATGAGGGGGCGCGGACACATGGGGCAGCGACCGCGCTCGTAAACGCCTCGGCGCCCTCGTGATCGGACTGTGATCCGGATCGCTTCCGCGCCCGGATCCGCAACAGGATCGGGGCGCGTGACGTCTCTCCTGTCAGGAGAGGGCCGGGAGGTGATCGGAAGGGGTGATTGCGGTGGTGCGGGCAGGCCAGTGGCATGTGTCAGGTTTTTGGCGATTTGAACACTTTCCGCATAGCCTTGGTTCCGCAGAGTGAATACCGGGCCCAATAGCAGATCTCGGCTTGACCGGACCGGAGCACGCACTTGTAATTTCACTCGTGTCGTTCGGCCGCCTCGACAGCGGCCATACCCACGGGGACGCAAAAGACAGACGAGGGGCGCACATGACCGAGCTGTTCCAGCAACTGCTGGTCGAGGACGCGGAAGAGGAACTCGGCTGGCAGGAGCGCGCCTTGTGCGCCCAGACCGATCCCGAGTCCTTCTTCCCCGAGAAGGGCGGTTCCACCCGCGAGGCCAAGAAGGTCTGCCTCGCCTGTGAAGTCCGGTCGGAATGCCTTGAGTACGCCCTCGCCAACGACGAGAGATTCGGCATCTGGGGCGGATTGTCCGAGCGCGAGCGGCGCCGCCTGAAGAAGGCCGCGATCTGAACGCCGTCGGGCCGCCGAGCGGCCGCGACACCGGAGATCCACCGTACGACCCCTTACGTATACGTATATGGCGCGGTCCGCAGTCTGCTCCTCCCCGCAGACAGCGGACCGTTGTGTTTCCCGGCCCGCGCTTCCGGCTCCGTTCCAGGCGCCGACTCCCGGAGCCCGCTTCCGGCCTGCGCTCCCGGCACTGACTCCCGGAGCCTGCTCCCGGCCCGCGTTCCAGGGGCCCACTCCCGGCGCCCGCTTCCGGCCGCGCCCTCCCCGCAACTCCCGCGCCCCCGTGTACCCGCGTGACCCCGCGCGCACGCCGGGGGCTCCGCCGGGCGGCGCGCCGGGCACTCCGGCGGGCCGCTGCGCCGGGGACATCGAGCGCCGGGCGCCCCGCGCGTATTCCTACCGTTAGTGTGGGGCCCCGTCCGAGACGCTCCAACGCCCCTTCGGGGCGACCCCCGGCCGGAGGGCCCGCCACCTCAATGTCCCCCACCACCGCCGCGTTCGTTCCCGCCACCACCAGCGCCCCCGAGTTCCCGCGCCATGTCGTCACCGCGGTGCTCGTCGCCCATGACGGCGCGCGCTGGCTGCCCGACGCCCTCGCGGGGCTGCTCGGCCAGGAACGCCCCGTACAGAACGTCATGGCCGCCGACACCGGCAGCGCCGACGACTCGGCCCGGCTGCTCACCGAGGCACTCGGCGACGAGCGCGTGCTGCACCTCGCGCGCCGCTCCGGCTTCGGCACCGCGGTCGAAGAGGCCGCCACGACGGCCGGGGTGCTCACCCCCGACGATCTGCCCTATTTGAAGCGGCCCGGCGGCTGGGACCCGGCCACCAGGACCTGGCGCGACGAGAACTACGACCTGCCCGAACTGCCGCACGGCGAACCGGTGCACTGGCTCTGGCTCCTCCACGACGACTGCGCGCCCGCCCCCGACGCGCTCGCCGAACTCCTGCGCGTCGCCGACTCCGACGCGTACGCCGCCGTCGTCGGCCCCAAACTCCGCGGCTGGTACGACCGCAAGCAGCTCCTCGAAGTCGGCGTCTCCATCGCCAACAGCGGACGCCGCTGGACCGGTCTCGACCGCCGCGAACAGGACCAGGGCCAGCACGACCAGGTCCGTACCGTCCTCTCCGTCTCCTCGGCCGGCATGCTCATCCGCCGCGACGTCTGGGAGGAACTGGGCGGCTTCGACCGCGGACTTCCGCTCATGCGCGACGACGTCGACCTGTGCTGGCGCGCGCACGCCGCGGGGCACCGGGTCCTCGTCGCCCCCGACGCCGTCCTGCGCCACGCCGAGGCGTCCGCGCGCGAGCGCCGTACGGTCGACTGCGCGGGCCGCTCCGTCGTCAACCCGCACCGCGTCGACAAGGCCGGCGCCGTCTACACCATGCTCGTCAACGCGCGGGCCGCCGTGCTCCCCTACGTGCTCTTCCGGCTCGTCCTCGGCACCGTCCTGCGCACCCTCGCCTATCTCGTGGGCAAGGCACCGGGACAGGCCGTCGACGAGGTCACCGGGCTCCTCGGCACCCTGCTCCGGCCCGGACGGATCATCAGCGCCCGCAAGGAGCGCGGCAAGGGCGTCGTCGAGGCGGCCGAACTGCGCCCCCTCTTCCCGCCGGCCGGCGCGACCGTCCGCGTCACCGTCGAGCAGATCGCCGCGAGCCTCGGCGGCGACTCCGACTCCGACTCCGGCGGCTCCCGCCACGGCGCCGTCGAGTCGGGACCGGGCGGCGACGACGCCGACTACATGGAGATCGAGCAGTTCGCCCGGCTGAAGAAGCTCGCGCACAAGCCAGGACCCGTCCTCTTCGCGATCCTCCTCCTGGTCTCGCTCGTCGCCTGCCGGGGCCTGCTCGGCGGCGGCGCGCTCGCGGGCGGCGCCCTGCTGCCCGCGCCCGCCGACATCTCGGGACTCTGGTCCCGGTACGCCGACGGCTGGCACCCCGTCGGTACGGGCGTCACCGACACCGCGCCGCCCTACCTCGCCGTACTGGCCGCCCTGTCGGTCCTCTTCCTCGGCTCCACCGGCCTCGCGCTGACGGTCCTCCTGGTCTGCTCGGTCCCGCTCGCCGGGGTCACCGCGTACTTCGCCTCCCGCTCGCTCGTCCCGTCCCGCCTGCTGCGCGCCTGGGCGAGCGTCGCGTACGCCTTCCTGCCCGCCGCGACCGGCGCGCTGGCCACCGGCAGGGTCGGCACCGCCGTCCTCGCCGTCCTGCTGCCGCTGCTCGCCCGTGCCGCCGTCTCCGCGTACGCGATGCGCGACGGCGCCGACCCGCAGACGCGCGGCAGCTGGCGCGCCACATGGGCGTACGCCTTCCTGCTCACGTTCACGATGGCCTTCACGCCCGTCGTGTGGCCGCTGGCGCTGGTACTGGGCCTCGGCGTGCTGGTGCTGCGCCGCGGTGAGATCGCCGCGTACGGATCGCGTGTCCTCGCCGGGCTCGGCACCCCGCTGCTCCTCCTCGCGCCCTGGTCGTTCTCGCTGCTCACCGATCCTTCCGCGCTCTTCCGCGAGGCCGGTCTGGAGTTCGGTACGGGCTCGGCCTCCGCGCTCGACCTGCTCGGGATGAGCCCCGGCGGCCCGAAGGCCGTCGGCGGTGTCCTGATGCTGGGCATCGTGCTGGCCGCGCTGGCGGCGCTGCTCCGCGCCGAGCGGCGGTTCGCCATCGGCTCGGCGTGGACCGTCGCGCTGGTCGCGCTGGTCTTCGCCGTCCTGACCAACAACTCCGGGTGGGCGGGCCCTGCCACCCTCGTCTACGGCCTCGCGATGATCGCCGCGGCCATCCTCGGCGCGGACGGCGCCCGGATCCGGGTCGCCGCCGAGAGCTTCGGCTGGCGCCAGCCCGTCGCCGTGCTCATCGCGGCCGCCGCCGGACTCGGCCCGCTGATCGCCGCCGTCGGCTGGATGCTCAGCGGCGCGGCGGGCCCGCTGGAGCGCCGCGACCCGGTGCAGGTGCCCGCCTTCGTCGCGGAGGAGAGCATCACCCGCGACCAGCCGCGCACCCTGGTCCTCGGCGGCACCTCGCCCGCCGAGGTCTCGTACTCCCTGGTCCGTGGCTCGGGCGGGCGGCTCGGCGACGCCGAGCTGACCGCGGCGGGCGGCGGCGACGCACGGCTCGACAAGGTCGTCGCCAACCTCGTCGCCGGCTCCGGCGCCGACCAGACCGACACGCTCAGCGGTTTCGCGATCCGCTACGTCCTGGTAAGGGACGGAGCCCCCGCCGAGACCGGCCGCGTTCTCGACACCACCCCGGGCCTGACCCGGCTGAGCCAGCTCGACGGCAGCGCGCTGTGGCGGGTCGACCGGCAGATCTCGCGCGCCACGATCGTCGACGGCAAGGGCGACGGCGAGTCGCTCGCGGTCGCCGCGGGGCCGGTCGAGGCGCACACGGAGATCCCGGCGGGTGCCGCCGGACGCGTGCTGCGGATCGCGGACCGGGCCGACGAGGGGTGGCAGGCCACCCTCGACGGCAAGGAGCTGACGAGGAAGACCGTCGACGGCTGGGCCCAGGGCTTCGAACTCCCCGCCGAGGGCGGCCGGCTCGACCTCACCTACGAGGACCCGATCACCCACACCGCGTGGGTCTGGACCCAGGGCGCGCTCGCGCTCGTCCTGCTGGTGCTCGCCCTGCCGGGGCGCCGCCGGGAGATCGACGACGACCTGCCCGACGAGGACGAGGGGATCCCCGCCCAGCCCGTGGAGGGCGAGGGCCGCAGGGCGCGTCGCCTCCGGGCGGCGGCCGAGGCGGAGGCCGGGGCCGAAGCCGGGGCCGAAGGGGCTGCGGGGGCCGAAGCAGCCGCAGTGGCCGAAGCGACCACCAAGACCGGCGAGCAGGCGGCGTACGGTGCGGTGCCCGCGCAGCCGGCGTACGACGAGTGGGACAGCTCCACGTACGCGAACGCACCCGCGACCGCACCCGCACCCGCGGATTCGGGCGCCGCCGCCGGCGCGCAGGTGGCGCCCGGCCAGGACCCGTACCAGCAGCAGTACCAGCAACAGCAACAGCCCTACCAGGGCGACCCGTACCAGCAGCAGGGCACGTACGCGGAGCCCGGCCAGTACACGGAGCCCGGAACGTACGACCAGCAGCCGTACCAGCAGCACCAGCAGCACCAGTACGACCCGTACGGCTACGGACAGCAGCAGCCCTACGCCGACGGCCGGCAGAACGACCCGCGTCAGCGCCCCGACGGGAGCAGCAACCAGTGAACCGTACAAGCCTCTCCCTCATCGCGGCCGCCACCGCCCTCGCCGCCGTCACCGGGTTCGCCTCGATGTCCGCCCCGGCGGACGCGGACACGACCACCGCGGGCGCAGCCGCCCGGCTCCCCGTCGAGCGCACCAGTCAGCTCTGCCCGGCGCCCAGCGTCTCGGACGTCGCGGAGACCACGTACACCTCCGTCACCCCCACGGGGAAGGGCGGCGCGGACAGCGCGCCCGCCGCCGACGCGGGCGGCACGGCCGAGCTCAAGGAGTCCACGGTCACGCTGGCCGACCCGGGCGGCGCGGACGGCGACAAGGCGGGCGACGGCAAGAAGGACGACAAGGAGAGTGAATCGGCGCAGGACGACGCGGGGAAGGGCGCCACCGGCGAGGACGGGAAGTCCTTCATGACCCTCAAGGAGCCCGGCACCCCCGTCTCCGCCGAGGCGAGCGGCGCCACCTCACCCGCGCTCGTCGGCACGGCCACCGGCCGCTTCGCCCCCGGCTGGACCACGCAGCAGACCACCACGGTGACCGTGGGCGGCGCGCGCGGGCTGCTCGGGATGACCTGCACCGCGCCCGACACCGACTTCTGGTTCCCCGGCGCCAGCACCGAACGCTCCCGGCAGGACTACGTCCACCTCACCAACCCCGACGACACCGTCGCCATCGTGGACATCGAGCTGTACGGGGCCGACGGCGCCGTCAAGTCCGAGACGGGGGAGGGCATTCCGGTGCCCGCGAGGTCCAGCGTCCCGGTGCTGCTCTCCACCCTGACCAGTGAGTCCGCGCCCAATGTGACCGTCCATGTCAGCACCCGCGCGGGCCGGGTCGGCGCGGCGGTGCGCGCCGCGGACGACGCGGGCGGCAGCGACTGGCTGACCGCCTCCGGTGCCCCGGCGGACAGTGTGGTGCTGCCCGGCATCCCGAAGGACGCGACGGACGTGCGGCTGGTGGTCTTCGCGACCGGGTCCGCCGACGCCGACCTGAAGGTGCAGCTCTCGACCCCCGAGGGCACGATCACCCCGGCGGGACTGGAGAGCCTTCACGTCAAGTCGCAGATGACGGCCGCGCTCGAACTGGCGGACGTCACCAAGGGAGAGGCCGGTTCCCTGGTGCTCTCCCCGTCCGGGAGTCCGGCCCCGGTGGTCGCGGCGCTGCGCGTCGTGCGGGGCAAGGGCGAGAAGCGGGAGATCGCGTTCATCCCGGCGACCGCCCCCATCACGGCGCGCGCGACCGTGGCCGACAACCGCGCCAAGGGTTCGACGCTCTCGCTGACCGCCCCCGGCGCCGCCGCGAAGGTCAGGGTCACGTCCTCGCCGGGCACCGAGGGGGGCGAGGCGACGGTGGAGACGTACGACGTCAAGGCGCGGTCGACGCTGGCCGTCACCCCGAAGGCGCCGGCCGGGCTGAAGGGCGCGTACGCGCTGACGGTCGAGCCGGAGTCGGGCGGCCCCGTCCACGCGTCGCGCACGCTGGAGCTGCCGGAGGACGGGGTGCCGATGTTCACGGTGCAGACGCTGCCGGACGACCGGGGCACCGTGTCCGTACCGAGGGCCAGGGAAGACCTGTCCATCCTGGACGACGGGAAGTAGCGCCCTTCAGGGACCCTCGGTCACTCCTGTCCGTACCGGGGGTCGACGGACTCGGGCGCCAGCCCCAGCAGCTCCGCGACCTGTTCGACGACGACCTCGTGCACCAGCAGCGCGCGGTCGTCGCGGCCTTTGGTACGGATCTCCACGGGGCGGCGGTAGACGAGGATGCGCGCCGGATGATCCTTGCCCGCCGGGGCGGAGCTGCCGAGCGGAACGGTCTCCTCCAGGGTGCTGGGCACCTCCATGACGAGGAACTCGACATCCGCGAGCTGCGGCCAGCGCCGCTCCAGCCGGTCCACGGAGTCCCGTACGAGATCACGGAACGACTCCGAGCGGCTGGTCGAGAGCGGCACCTGGGGCGGGGCGACCGGCCCGCGCATCCCCCGGCCGTGGCGGTCACGGCGGCGCGGCCGGGGCTCGGGCGGCCGGGGCGGTACTGGACTGTCCATCACTGACGCAGCGTAGCTCTCCGGGGCGCTCCATCATCGAGGCTCGGACCTCGTCGGAGGCCATGTCGCATGGCATGTCGCATATTGAGCATTCAGGCCAAGCTTGGGCTCGATTCCCGACGTACGCATGATCGTCGATCCCTCGCGCATTGACGGGTTTGTCCCAAGTCGCGACCGTGTCACGGGCTGTCGTCGGCTCGTCACTCCTCTTTCCGTGCAGGTCAGGGCAGTTGATTCCAGCCAACTTGTGCGGCATATCACGCCGCGACACGGTGGAGTGACCTGGTGGTGAGTCGTCGCAGCCCGCTCAAGAGTGCGGTACCGTCCAACATCGTGAGCCCTGTACGTCGCTGTTCGCGCACCGCGTGCGGCCGCCCTGCTGTCGCGACACTGACGTACGTCTATGCCGACTCGACCGCGGTCCTCGGCCCGCTCGCCACCTACGCCGAGCCTCACTGCTACGACCTGTGTGCGGAACACGGTCAGCGGCTGACGGCGCCACGCGGCTGGGAGGTCGTCCGGCTCACGGACGGCTCGGCCCCCGCGCAGCCGAGCGGCGACGATCTCGAAGCCCTGGCCAATGCCGTACGGGAGGCCGCCCGCCCGCCGGAGCGGTCGCCCGATGGCGGCGGCAAGGGCACGCGGGGGGCGGACCCGATGGAGGTCGGGCGCCGGGGACATCTGCGGGTGCTGCGCTCACCCGAGTCCTGAGCCCTGCCCCGCCTCGCACCGACGAGCCTTCCGGGTCCCCCAGGGTCTCCGTCCAGGGTTTCCGCCACGGATCCTGTGCGGACCATTGACCTTCTCTTGGCGCGGACACGACCATTCCTCCATCCGTGAGAGATCACTTTCCGTATCGCGGAATTCCGGAGGACTGTCGTGTTCGTACAGCAACTGGAACCTGTCGCCGACTCGCTCGCACTCTCCGCTCTCGTCGCCGCGCTGCCCCTGGCCACCGTGCTGATCCTGCTCGGCGGCGTCCGTATGCGAGCCCACCTCGCCGGGCTCACCGGCCTCGCCGTCGCCGTACTCGTCGGCTGGCTCGCCTTCTCCATGCCCCTCGGCCAGACGCTCTCGGCCGGCGCGCAGGGCGTGCTCTTCGGGCTCTTCCCCATCATGTGGATCGTCGTCAACGCCCTCTGGGTCTACCGGATGACGGTCAGGACCCAGCACTTCGACATCCTGCGGCGCTCCTTCGGACGCCTCTCCGACGATCCCCGTATCCAGGCGCTCGTCGTCGCCTTCTGCTTCGGCGCGCTCCTCGAAGCGCTCGCGGGGTTCGGCGCGCCGGTCGCGATCTGCTCGGTGATGCTGGTGGCGCTCGGCTTCGACCCGGTGAAGGCCGCCGTCGTCTCGCTCGTCGCCAACACCGCACCCGTGGCCTTCGGCGCGATGGGCACACCGGTCGTGACGCTCGCACAGGTCACCGGGCTGCCGCTGGACACGGTCGCCGCCGTCGTCGGCCGGCAGACCCCGCTCCTCGCCCTCGTCGTACCGCTGGTGCTCATCGGCCTCGTCGACGGGCGGCGCGGGCTGCGCGAGACCTGGGTGCCCGCGCTGGCGTGCGGAGTCGCCTTCGCCGTCGCGCAGTTCGCCGCCGCCAACTACGTCTCGGCCCAACTCGCCGATATCGCGGCCGCGCTGGCGGGGGCCGCAGCGTTGGTCGCGGTGCCCTCGGCGCGCCGGCCCGCGGCGGAGCCGGTACGCGCCGCCGTGCTCACGGGCGTACGGAGCGAGGACCTGGACCGCGAGGACCCGCGCCCCGAAGTGGTGCGCGCCTACGCCCCGTACGCGCTGATCGTGGCGATCTTCTCCGTCGCGCAGATCCCGCCGGTCAAGGAGATGCTGGCCAAGGCGACACAGGTCTTCGACTGGCCCTTCCTCGATGTCGCGAACTCCGACGGGGACCGGGTGGGCGCCAATGTCTTCACGTTGCCGCTCGTCGGCACCGGCGGCACGCTCGTCCTCCTCGCGGGGCTGGTCACGGCCGTGGTGCTGGGCGTACGGACGCGGGACGCGGCGCGCGAGTGGGCTGCGACCGTGCACGAACTGCGGTACGCGATCCTCACCGTCACCTCGGTGCTGGCCCTCGCGTACGTCATGAACCTGTCCGGACAGGCCGCGACCATCGGCCACTTCGTCGCCGCGGCGGGGGCCGGGCTGGCGTTCCTCTCGCCGATCCTCGGCTGGTTCGGCGTCGCGGTATCGGGCTCGGACACCTCGGCCAACGCCCTGTTCGGCGCGCTCCAGGTGACAGCGGCGCACCAGTCGGGACTCGCGCCGGAGCTGCTGGCCGCGGCGAACAGCTCCGGGGGCGTGCTGGGCAAGATGATCTCCCCGCAGAACCTGACGATCGCGTGCGCGGCGGTGGGGCTGGCGGGCAAGGAGGGAGACGTACTGCGCAAGGTGCTGCCGTGGAGTCTGGGGCTGTTGCTGGTGATGTGCCTGATCGTGGTGGGGCAGAGTACGGCGGTACTGGGGTGGATGCTGCCTTAACGGTGTCATCCGGCCCGGGTAGGTTGAACCGACTCACCGCACCGCACGAATCGCCGCACTGGACCGAGCGCACTGGACCGAGCGTGGTGAACCGACGGCACTGAACTGACCGCACTGAACTGACCGCACTGAACCGACCGCAGTGAACCGACCGCGGTGACAGGAACCTCTGGAGGGCGTGACCGTGGCCGACGTTTCGCATGCGCCGCATGTGCCACATGTGCCGGACCTGGCGCAGATCGTGAAGGCGTACGACGTACGAGGGGTGTACCCGGATCAGCTCGACGACCGGCTCGCGGAACTCTTCGGCGCCGCGTTCGCCGAGGTCACCGGCGCCGGGGCGATCGTCGTCGGCCACGACATGCGGCCCTCCTCGCCCGGTCTGGCGTCGGCCTTCGCGCGGGGCGCCCTCTCGCGCGGCGCCGACGCCACCCTCATCGGGCTGTGCTCCACGGACCAGCTCTACTACGCGTCCGGGAGCCTGAACGTCCCCGGCGCGATGTTCACGGCGTCGCACAACCCGGCCCGCTACAACGGCATCAAGATGTGCCGCGCGGGCGCCGCGCCGGTGGGCCAGGACACGGGGCTCGCGGAGATCCGTGCCCTGGTGGAGAGTTGGCTGCGGGGCACCGGGGAGACACCGGAGGGCACGGGAACCCTCACACGGCGTGACACGTTGGACGATTACGCCGCATATCTGCTCTCCCTGGTCGACCTCTCCGCGATCCGCCCGCTGAAGGTCGTCGTGGACGCGGGCAACGGCATGGGCGGCCACACGGTCCCGACCGTCCTCGCCGGCCTGCCGCTCGATGTCGTGCCCATGTACTTCGAGTTGGACGGTACGTTCCCGAACCACGAGGCGAACCCCCTGGACCCGAAGAACATCGTCGACCTCCAGGCCCGCGTCCTCGCCGAGGGCGCCGACCTCGGTCTGGCCTTCGACGGCGACGCGGACCGCTGCTTCGTCGTGGACGAACGCGGCCGGGGCGTCTCGCCGTCCGCCATCACGGCCCTGGTCGCGGCGCGCGAACTGGCCAAGCACCCGGGCGCGACGGTCATCCACAACCTGATCACGTCCCGGTCGGTCCCCGAGGTCGTCAGGGAGAACGGCGGCACCCCGGTCCGCACCCGTGTCGGCCACTCCTTCATCAAGCAGGAGATGGCCACGACGGGCGCGGTCTTCGGCGGCGAGCACTCCGCGCACTACTACTTCCGCGACTTCTGGAACGCGGACACCGGCATGCTCGCCGCGCTCCACGTCCTGGCGGCCCTCGGCGGCCAGGACGGCCTGCTCTCGGATCTGGTCTCCTCGTACGACCGGTACGCGGGCTCGGGCGAGATCAACTCCACGGTGGACGACCAGGAGGCCCGGCTGGCGGCGGTCCGCGCGGCGTTCGCGGCGCGCGAGGGGGTCACCCTCGACGACCTGGACGGCCTGACGGTGGCGTCGGCGGACTGGTGGGTCAACGTCCGCCCCTCCAACACGGAGCCGCTGCTGCGTCTGAACGTGGAGGCGCGGGAGGTGGCGACGATGGCGAGGCTCCGGGACGAAGCCCTGGCCCTGATCAGGGACTGACCGGGACCGACCGTCACCACCGCCCCTCGGACACCCGCCGTTCCCGGCTCCGGGACGGCGGGCGCGGGGCCTGCGGCGGTAGGCTGACAGGCGTCTAACCACCTGTTCGAAAGGACACCCACCCCATGCCGCTCGAAGCCGGCCTCCTGGAGATCCTGGCCTGCCCGGCCTGTCACGCGCCGCTCAGTGACCGCACCACGGCCGAGACGCCCGAGCTCGTCTGCACCGGTGCGGAGTGCGGCCTGGCGTACCCGGTCAGGGACGACATCCCGGTGCTCCTCGTGGACGAGGCGCGCCGCCCCGCGTAGACGCCGCCCTGCGCAAGCACGCCTCGCGTCAGCGCGCTCCGTGCACGCACGCACAACGCGCAGGTACGCCCCCACGCACGCACCCCGCAGGTACGTGGGTACGTGGGTACGTAGATGCGCACCGCGCAGACACGCCGCGTACCACCCGTAACAACCGCATCACTCGCATCAGCCCTGCTCATGTGCCACACCAGCGGAGGCCCACCCCTCATGCTCGACGAGTCGCTGCTCGACGCTCCCGACGCGCTCACCCGCGCCGACCACCACGGTCTGCTCCGTGACGCCGCCGAAGCCGGGGCCAGGGTCCGCACCGCGCTGCGGCAGACCGCCGAGGCCGGCGTCGCTGACCTGGCACCGGAAGGCCGCCCCCGTGGCGTACTGATCGCCGGTTCCGGCGCCGCCGCGACCGCCGCCGCCGACCTTGTCGCCGCGCTGGCGGGCGCAGCCGCGCCGGTGACCCGACTGCGCCCCACGGGCGTCGCCCCCGCCGCGGGCGCCCTGCGCTGGGCGCTCCCCGGCTGGGCCGGCCCCGTGGACCTGCTGCTGATCGCCACCACCGACGGCAGTGAGCCCGGCCTGGCCCTCCTCGCGGAGCAGGCGTACCGGCGCGGCTGCACGGTCGTCGGCGTCGCGCCCGGCCACTCCCCGCTGAGCGAGTCGCTCAACGGCTCGCACGGACTGCTCGTACCGATGGCGACGGCACCGAACGAGTGGGCCGACACCGTCGAGGAGGACACCCGCGCGACCGGGCCCGGCGCCCTCTGGGCCCTGCTCGTCCCGCTGCTCGCCCTGCTCGACCGGGTGGGACTCCTCACCGCGCCACCGGAGACCCTTCAGCGCGTCGCCGACCGGCTGGACCGTACCGCCGAGCGCTGCGGCCCGGCCATCGTCACGTACAGCAATCCCGCGAAGACCCTCGCCGCAGAACTCGCCGACAGCCTCCCGCTGATCTGGACCGAGGGAACGGCCGCGGCCCCCGCCGGACGCCGCTTCGCCGCCGTGCTCTCCGAACTGAGCGGCCGTCCCGCGCTCGCCGCCGAACTGCCCGAGGCGCTGCAGGCCCACGGCACGCTGCTCGCCGGCGACCTGGCGGGCGGCGCGGACCCCGACGACTTCTTCCGCGACCGGGTCGAGGAGAGCCAGGCCCTGCGCGCCCGCGTCGTCCTGCTCAGGGACCGTCCGACAGGCGGCCTCACCGCCGCCCCCGCCGCCCGCGAACTCGCCCTCGGCCACGACACGGCCATCAGCGAGCTGGAGCCGGAGGAGGGCACCGACATCGAGGCCCTGGCCGAGCTGATCGCGGTCACCGACTTCGCCACGGTCTATCTGACACTGGCCGCGGGCACTCCCGTATGACCTGACGCCCCCACGCATGCCGTTCCCGTACCGACAGCGCGCCGCCCACCCGCGCACCCGTACGCCCTCGCACGCCCGGCCCCCTTCGCCCTTCCCTCTTTCCGCCTTCCCCCTTTTCCTGCCATCCCGAGGCGCCGTCGCCCGGTCACCTCAGCCCTACCGGCACCTGATCGCACCTGGCGGGCACCTGACCGGCATCCGCCCAGCACTTCACCAGCACCTCACCAGTACCAGGGCGCCATCCCACCGCCACCGCGCCGCCACCTCGCACCAGAAGGCTCACCCCATGGACCGCCTCTCGAACACAGTGCGCCCCTACGCCTGGGGCTCGACGACCGCCATCCCGGAACTGCTCGGCACCCCGCCCACGGGCGAGCCGCAGGCCGAGATGTGGCTCGGCGCCCACCCCGGCGCCCCCTCGCGGCTCGACCGCGGACACGGCGTGGGTGAGCAGGCGCTCTCGGACCTCATCGACGCCGACCCCGAGGCGGAGCTCGGGGCGGCCACCACACGGAAGTTCGGTCCCCGGCTGCCCTTCCTGCTCAAGCTGCTCGCCGCGGGATCGCCGCTCTCCCTCCAGGTGCACCCCGACCTCGCCCAGGCGAAGGAGGGGTACGCGGACGAGGAGCGCCGGGGCGTCCCGATCGACGCCCCGCACCGCAACTACAAGGACGCCAGCCACAAGCCCGAACTGATCTGCGCGCTCACCCCCTTCGAGGGGCTCTGCGGATTCCGCGCCCCGGAGGACGCCGCCGAACTCCTCGCGGGGCTCGACGTCGACGCGCTCAAGCCGTACGTCGACCTCCTGCGCGCCCACCCCGAAGAGGCCGCGCTGCGCGAGGTCCTGACCGCCGTACTGGGCGCCGACCCGGAGGAGATGGCCGCCACGGTCACCGAGACCGCCGCCGCCGCGGACCGGCTCGGCGGCGCGTACGCCCCGTACGCGTCGATCGCCCGCCACTACCCGGGCGACCCGGGTGTCATCGCCGCCATGCTGCTCAACCACGTACAACTCCAGCCGGGCGAGGCGCTCTTCCTCGGCGCCGGTGTGCCGCACGCGTACCTCGACGGCCTCGGCGTCGAGATCATGGCCAACTCGGACAACGTCCTGCGGTGCGGCCTCACCCCCAAGCACGTGGACGTCACCGAACTCCTGCGTGTCGTGCGGTTCGAAGCGACCGAGCCGGCCGTTCTGCGCCCCGAGGCCTCCGCCTCCGGCGAGGAGCTGTACGACACCCCCATCGACGAGTTCCGGCTCTCCCGCTTCACCCTCGCGCCGGGCGCCGCCCCGCGCGACCTGACGGCCGCCACCCCGCAGATCCTGCTCTGCACCGCGGGCGCCCCCACGGTGGGCGATCTCGGGCTGACGCCCGGCGGCGCGGTCTTCGTACCGGCGGGCGAGAAGACCGAACTGTCCGGTACCGGCACGGTGTTCCGGGCCACAGTGGTGGTCTGATAGTCCGGCCGCTCCGGCGGCTGCAACAATGTCCCGCCGTACGGCGGCGCCAGGGCCGCATACCTAGGAAGGGACACCACGCACCCATGAGCGCGTCCGGCGGAACCAAGGCGATTGTGGCGGCGCTCGGCGCCAACCTCGCGATCGCAGTAGCCAAGTTCGTGGCATTCGCCTTCAGCGGGTCGTCGTCGATGCTCGCCGAGGGTGTGCACTCCCTCGCCGACTCCGGCAACCAGGGACTGCTGCTCCTCGGCGGCAAGAAGGCGAAGCGCGAGGCAACGCCGGAGCACCCCTTCGGCTACGGGCGTGAGCGCTACATCTACGCGTTCCTCGTCTCCATCGTGCTGTTCTCGATCGGCGGCATGTTCGCGATCTACGAGGGCTACGAGAAGATCAAGAACCCGCACGAGATCGAGGCCTGGTACTGGCCGGTCGGCGTGCTGATCTTCGCGATCATCGCCGAGTCGATCTCCTTCCGTACGGCCATCCTGGAGTCGAACGCCCTGCGCGGCGCGCTCTCCTGGAAGGACTTCATCCGCCGGGCCAAGGCGCCCGAGCTGCCGGTGGTCCTGCTGGAGGACTTCGGCGCGCTGATCGGTCTGGTTCTCGCCCTCGGCGGCGTCGGTCTCTCGCTCGCGACCGGCGACGGCATCTGGGACGGCATCGGCACGCTCTGCATCGGCATCCTCCTCATCGTGATCGCCCTCGTTCTCGCGGCCGAGACGAAGTCCCTGCTCCTCGGCGAGGCCGCGGGCACGGAGGACGTCGAGAAGATCAAGGGTGCGATCGTCGACGGCAACGTCGTGACCGGCATCATCCACATGCGCACGCTCCACCTCGGCCCCGAGGAGCTTCTGGTCGCGGCGAAGATCGCGGTCGAGCACGACGACACGGCGGGCGAGGTGGCCGCCGCGATCAACGCGGCCGAGTCCCGCATCCGCGAGGCCGTCCCGATCGCCCGGGTGATCTACCTGGAGCCGGACATCTACAGCGCCTCGGCCGCCGCCGCGGGTACCAACCCGGCCAAGGACACGAACACCCCCACGAGCCCGGACACCCCCACGAGCCCGGACACGACGGAGTAGCCCGCGGCGCCGGCCCCCGAGACCCCCTCCTCCCTCCCCTACGACTCTCCTCCCTCCCGTACGGCTCTCCCGGGCTTTCTCCCCGGGCGTGTGTTCCCCCACATGCGTTCTGCTCCTTCCTGGTTCGGCTGTAGGTCGCTGGGCCGATCGGTGTAGATTCGTGACCAGAGCCAGACGTCGCTGCTGATGGCGGTCGGGCGGTCCGCGCTGCGGACCGGCCGAGGGAGAGAGGGCCTCCGACGGACTGCCCCGCGTAGCCCGGGCATTCGTATGCCCGCCGCCGCAGAGTCAGCCGTACGTATTCACCCTCGACCCGATTTACGAGGAGCAGCTCGTTATGACGACTGTCGCCAACCGACAGGACTTCAAGGTCGCCGACCTCTCGCTCGCCGAGTTCGGCCGCAAGGAGATCACCCTCGCCGAGCACGAGATGCCCGGCCTGATGTCGATCCGCAAGGAGTACGCGGCGACGCAGCCCCTGGCCGGTGCCCGCATCACGGGATCCCTGCACATGACGGTGCAGACCGCGGTCCTCATCGAGACGCTGACCGCGCTGGGCGCGGAGGTCCGCTGGGCGTCCTGCAACATCTTCTCCACCCAGGACCACGCCGCCGCCGCCATCGCGGTCGGCCCCGAGGGCACCCCGGAGGCCCCCAAGGGCGTCCCCGTCTTCGCCTGGAAGGGCGAGACGCTGGAGGAGTACTGGTGGTGCACGGAGCAGGCTCTGACCTGGCCGAACACGCCCACCGGCGGCCCGAACATGATCCTGGACGACGGCGGTGACGCCACCCTCCTGGTACACAAGGGCGTCGAGTTCGAGAAGGCCGGCGCGGCCCCCGACCCGGCGACTGCGGACAGCGAGGAGTACGGCCACATCCTCACCCTGCTGAACCGCACCCTCTCCGAGAGCCCGCAGAAGTGGACCCGCCTGGCGTCCGAGATCCGCGGTGTCACGGAGGAGACCACGACCGGTGTGCACCGCCTGTACGAGATGCAGCGCGACGGCGTCCTCCTCTTCCCGGCGATCAACGTCAACGACGCGGTCACCAAGTCCAAGTTCGACAACAAGTACGGCTGCCGCCACTCCCTGATCGACGGCATCAACCGCGCCACCGACGTCCTCATCGGCGGCAAGGTCGCGGTCGTCTTCGGCTACGGCGACGTCGGCAAGGGCTGCGCGGAGTCCCTGCGCGGCCAGGGCGCCCGTGTGATCATCACCGAGATCGACCCGATCTGCGCGCTCCAGGCGGCGATGGACGGCTACCAGGTATCGACGCTGGACGACGTCGTCTCCATCGCCGACATCTTCGTCACCACGACGGGCAACAAGGACATCATCATGGCCTCGGACATGGCCAAGATGAAGCACCAGGCGATCGTGGGCAACATCGGCCACTTCGACAACGAGATCGACATGGCCGGCCTGGCCAAGATCGAAGGCATCGTCAAGGACGAGGTGAAGCCCCAGGTCCACACCTGGACGTTCCCCGACGGCAAGACGCTCATCGTCCTGTCCGAGGGCCGCCTGCTCAACCTGGGCAACGCGACCGGCCACCCCTCGTTCGTGATGTCGAACTCGTTCGCGGACCAGACCCTGGCCCAGATCGAGCTCTTCACCAAGCCGGAGGAGTACCCGACCGACGTCTACGTGCTCCCCAAGGCCTTGGACGAGAAGGTCGCCCGTCTCCACCTCGACGCGCTCGGGGTGAAGCTCACGACGCTCCGCCCGGAGCAGGCCGCGTACATCGGTGTCGAGGTCGAGGGCCCGTACAAGCCGGACCACTACCGCTACTGATCCGCAGCGCGCGCCCGCGCGGGCGCGCCCGCCGACGGGCCGGCCGGTGGTGACGGATCACCGACACGGCCTCGGCCCTTCGGCACCCGGCTTCCGCAGCTCACAGAACAGGCCCCCGCACCCCCGTGTCGGGGGCTTGTTCCGTGCGCACGGCGCCGAGCCGCCAAGGCGTTGACGTACGGTGTGCTGTCAGTTGCCGCGTACCCGAAGGACCCGGAAGACCCCATGCCCCGCGGCCGTTATTCGCTCCATGACCCGCACGATCACACCCCTCTCGGCGACGAACACTTCCACTGCGCGCCCGGCCCCTCCGGCTGGCGCTACGTCTCCCAGATCACCACTCCCTCCGGCGACCACTCGGGCTCCGTCGATCTGGCCCTCGACGAGCTCGGCCGCCCCATCCGGCTTCAACTCCACGCGGCGAGCTGGCAGATCCGCGGCGCCGCCCTCGACGGCGTCACCTGGGTCCGTACCGACCCCACCGGCGCCCACGCCACAGAAGGCAATGTCAAAGCCCACGCCTTCACCGGCACATCCCCCGCCTTCCTCGTCGCGACGACCCGTCTTCTGCGCCTCACCCCCGATTCCCCCACGACACGCGTCCGCCTTGTGGCCTTCACCGATCCGGTCCTCGCCCCCCGCACGATCGACCAGTCCTGGGCCCTGGTGAACAGTGAAGCGCACGCCACTGACAACGGACCCCTGATCGTGGACGAGTACCAGGTCAGCGCCCTGGACACTGGTGAACAGCACACCGTTCACATCGCCGGCGACGTGGTGCTCTCGGCCCCCGGCATCGAGCTGGAAGACCTGGAAACCCCGCCGTCGCCACCGACCTGACCGGTTCCGCCGCCCGTGGACGCCTACGCGGGCGGGACGAACCCCGTGACGGACGGAGGGGGCGACCCGGCCCCGGGGCCCGGGGCCACGGGCGGGGCAGGAGACAGGGAAGAAGGGGAAGACGGGGTGCCCCCGGGAGGGACGACAGGCGGAGCGAGAGGAAACGCAGAAGAACCGACAGCGGAGCCCAGGCCCCCCGAGGCTCCCGGAGCTCCCGTGGCCCCCAAGGCCGGCGTGGTGCCGCCGAAGGCCCGCCGAGCATCCCGTGACTGCCGCTCGTTCACCACCGCCGCGAGATACGCGCCCGCAGGCACCTCCTGAGGCGCCGGGGTACCGGTACGAGCCGCCAGATCACCCGCCAGACGCTCGGCCATCGACCGGCTCACCCCCGCGTCGAGCTGCCCCATCCGCGTCAGGTACTGACGTATCGCGAGCCACAGATCATCCGGCACGGCAGACAGATCCAGCTCCGCGAAGCGCCCCACGAGCCACGGCGGAGGCGGCGGCACCGCCTCCATGTACGACGTCGGCACCCTCTCCCGTACGACGAGGGTCCCTGCGAACACGTCGCCGATCCGCCGCCCCCGCGCCGACGTCAGCGACGCGACACAGGCGACCACCCCGACCGAGAACAGAATCTCGACCACGCCCATCGCCCCACGCACCAGCGCGTGCCGGAACCGTATGGGCCCGCCGTCGTCCCGTACGACCCGCAGCCCGCAGGCCAGCTTGCCCAGCGAGCGCCCGTGGCTGAGGGTCTCCACGGCGATCGGACCACCGACCAGCACCAGAAGGAACGAGGCGACGGCCAGGGCTGCGACCGCGGCCTCGTCCAGCGAGCCGGCCGACAGCACGATGCCGACCGACACCATCAGATACGCGGCACCGGCCACCGCGAGATCGATCGCCGTCGCCAGCGCCCGGCTCGGCAGCCGCGCCGGGCGCAGCCCCAGTACGACCGCGTCGCCCGTCACAAGCTCATCCACCGGTGCCCACCCTTCGCCGACCTTCCTCCGCTCTGGAGAAGGTCAGTCTGCCAAGCTGACCCACAACACGCCGCAGTCAGCCGTGCCGACGTAGTACGACGTAGTAGTACGGACGCCAGCAGTACGGACCGTTCGCACCCAGTGCCTGGAGCAGAGCCGCCCATGGACCTCGATGTCTTCGTGACCAGCCACCGCGCCGAGTGGGACCGCCTGGACCACCTCCTGGGTCGCGGCCGGCGTCTCACCGGCGCCGAGGCCGATGAGCTCGTCGGCCTCTACCAGCGCACCGCCACACATCTCTCGCTGGTTCAGTCCAGCGCTCCCGATCCCGTACTCACCACCCGCCTCACCCAGCTCGTGGCCCGAGCCCGTGCGACGGTCACCGGCACGCGCCGGGCCGGCTGGCGGGACGCCGTGCTGTTCCTTACGGCGGGATTCCCCGCCGCCGTCTACCGAGCCCGGCGGTGGTGGATACCGACCGCTCTCCTCTCCACTCTTCTCGCCGCCGCCATCGGCTGGTGGACCGGCGCTCACCCGGAGGTACAGGCGGCGATCGGGGCACCCGAGGATCTGCGCCGGATGACCCGTCCGGGCGGTGAGTACGAGACGTATTACTCCAGCCATCCGGCGGCGTCGTTCGCGGCACAGGTCTGGACGAACAACGCGCAGGCCGCGGCCATGTGTCTCGTCCTGGGGGCGTTTCTCTGCCTGCCGGTGATCTGGATCCTCTTCGTCAACGTGCTCAACCTGGGCGTCGGTATCGGGCTGATGTCCTCGGCGGGCCGCCTCGACACGTTCCTCGGCCTGATCCTGCCCCACGGTCTACTGGAACTGACCGCGGTCTTCGTGGCGGCCGGCACCGGTCTGCGCCTCGGGTGGACCCTCATCGACCCGGGTCCGCACAGCCGCCGAACAGCCATGGCCCAGCAGGGCCGCGCCGCGCTCGGCATGGCCATCGGCCTGGCGCTGGTCCTCTTCGTGTCAGGCGTGATCGAAGGCTTTGTCACTCCGTCCGGCCTGCCCACCTGGGCGCGCATCACCATAGGAGTCGTCGCAGAACTGGCCTTCCTCGCCTATGTCTACATCCTCGGCGGCAGGGCGGCCCGGGAAGGCGAGACGGGCGACCTGGAGGCAACCGGCCGCAGCGCCGCGCTTCCTGTCGCAGGCTGATGTGCATGAGGCGTACTCGACCTGTTAGTCTCCTCTTCGCCCCACAAAAACCGTTGACACGGCTGGAGTGGGGAGGTAGATTTGAACGGTTGCCTCGGAGTTGGACAAGCTCCGGGTTCGCTGATTAACATCTACGTTGCTCCTGGTGGGATCGAATTCCACGGAGCACCCCTCGATTCGACAAGCAGCTGATTCTGGCCTGTGAAATTCAGGCCTCCATGCTTCTGCTAAAGTCGGGTCAGTCGAAAGGCGAAAAGGCCAATCCGAAGGCCACTGGAATTCTGAGGCAGAACAAGCCGAAAGGATCTGGTAGAGTCGGAATCGCCGGAAAGGGAAACGCGAAAGCGAAGAACTGGAAAGCGAACCCCGCTCCGACGGGGAATCGGACACG
>NZ_JBHYZP010000024.1:90931-162464 GCF_042752355.1 Streptomyces sp. NPDC059255 | reverse complement strand
GCCCGGCCCCTGGTGGGGGCCGGGCCGTCGCCGTACCTCGTTGCCTCGTGCCTCGTGGCCCTTGCTCAGCCCTTGCCGGTCTTCCCGGCCCCGGCCGGGGAGTCCGTGGCGGTGTCCGTCGTGGCGCCCTCGCCGGACTTCCCACCGGACGTGCCCGCCGCCTTCGCGTCGGTCTTGGTCTCCGCCTTCGCGTCGGACCCGGTGGCCGCCTTCACGTCCGCCTTCGCGTCCGTCTTCCCCTCCACGTCGCCGTCCGCCTTCGCCTCCAGGTCGGGCTCCACGATCTCCTCGCGCCCGGGCCGGAGCCGCGACGAGATGACGATGTAGAGAACCGCGAGCAGGAAGACGAACGCCGCCGTCCAGACGTTCAGCCGGAGGCCCAGGATGTGGTGCGCCTCGTCGACGCGCATGTACTCGATCCAGGCGCGCCCCACGCAGTACGCCGCGACGTACAGGGCGAAGACCCTGCCGTGACCGAGCTTGAAGCGGCGGTCGGCCCAGACGACGAAGAGCGCGACGGCGACACACCACAGCGACTCGTAGAGGAAGGTCGGGTGGTAGAGACCGGCTTCCCGGTTCGGGCCCGCGCTGATCTTCAGTGCCCACGGCAGATCCGTCGGCTTCCCGTAGAGCTCCTGGTTGAACCAGTTGCCCCAGCGGCCGATGGCCTGCGCGAGGACGATCCCGGGGGCGATGGCGTCCGCGTACGCCGGGAGGGGGATCCCCCGGCGGCGGCAGCCGATCCAGGCACCGACCGCGCCCAGCGCGATCGCGCCCCAGATCCCGAGGCCGCCCTCCCAGATCTTGAAGGCGTCGACCCAGTTCTCTCCCTCGCTGAAGTAGAGCTGGTAGTCGGTGATCACGTGGTAGAGACGGCCGCCGACGAGTCCGAAGGGCACCGCCCAGACGGCGATGTCGGCCACCGTGCCGACCTTTCCGCCCCGGGCGACCCAGCGCTTGCCGCCGTACCAGACGCCGACGAAGACACCGATGATGATGCAGAACGCATAGCCGCGCAGCGGTAGTGGTCCGAGATGGAGCACTCCGGTCGACGGGCTGGGAATGTAGGCAAGGTCCATGGCAGAACCGACGGTACAGTGCCGGGCGGGAGCTGCGGCAACCCGCCCGGCATCCGGATGTCCCTCCCGGCCGACTTTTTTTCCCTCGGGGCGCGGTCGGCGCCGGCCCGGGGACCCGCCCCCCGATGTGCCCGGCCCTGATGTGCCGGGGCCCGGCCGTGTCCCACCCGGCCGCTCACCGGGCGCCGTCCCCGGTCTCAGGCGGCGGGCTGCTCCCCGGGCCGGGCCTCGGGCACCGTCGCCGAGTGCGCCGCCGGCTCCGGGGCGCCCGGAGAGTCCGAGGCGTCCGATGCGGACTCCGAAGCCGGTGCCTCGTCGGGGCCCAGCCGGTCCCGCTCCGGGGCGCCCGCCGGGATCGAGGACGGCGCCGTGGGCGTGGCCGTGCCCGGCTTCTTGCCCTTGTTGGCCTCCTTGACCCACTTCTTCAGATTCTCCGGGGTGATGTCCTCGCTCCCCTTCTTCGGGAAGACCGCCTCACCGTTGAGCAGCACGGCCGGTGTCCCGGAGAAACCGCCCGTGCGGAACGCCTCGGCGGCCTTTTCCACCCACTGGTCGTGCCCGCCCTTCTCCACGCACTCCCGGAAGCCGGGCGCCGACTCCAGACCGGGCACCTTGCCCGCCAGCTCCAGCAGCTTGTCGTTGCTCGCGAAGGCGTCGTCCGTCTCCAGCGGCTGGTTCGCGTAGAGAACGTCGTGGTACGGGGCGAACTTGCCGGCGTCCTGCGCGCACGCGGCGGCGTTGGCCGCGCGCAGCGAGCCCGTGCCGCCCATGTTGCCGTCGATGATCGTCGCGAGGTGGTACTCGACCTTCAGCCCGCCCGACCGCTCCAGCTCGTGGACCACCCGCCGGAAGCCGTTCTCGAACTGGGCGCAGGCCGGACAGCGGAAGTCCTCGTACACCGTGAGGGTGGACGGCGCATCCGTCGCCCCCACGGGGATCGCCAGGTCGTCCTTGCCGTTCACGCCGGACGGCGCGCTCGCCGCGCCCGCCGCTTCCATCTCCCTGTCCTTCTTCACGTTCGCCGCGATCACACCGACGACACCGACCATGCCGAGCACGCCGGCCACGGTCGCCGCCATGATCAGCGTGCGCCTGCGCTTCTCCCGCGCCCGGTCCGCCACGCGTTCCTGCTGGAGCCGCTCTCTCGCGCTCCTCTTTGCCTCACGGTTCTTCTCGCTCACGCCCACAGCAACGAACCGGGGAGGTGCCTCCGCACCTCCCCGGTCCCACTTCCACCCGTACGGGTGACCCTGCCGCCCGATGTTCCCGGGTGTCCGGGGTCAGCGCTTGCGGACGCCCTCGGCCAGCTCAGCGGCGAGTTCGCGCACCGCGACCAGCCCCGCCGCCGGGTCGGGGGCGTCCAGCATCCGCTTGACGAACGCGGAGCCGACGATCACCCCGTCCGCGAACCCGGCGACCTCCGCGGCGTGCTCGGCGTTGGACACCCCGAGTCCCACGCAGACCGGCAGGTCGGTGGTGGCGCGGGTCCGCTCCACCAGGTTCCGGGCCTCCAGGCCCACGGAGGTCCGCGTCCCGGTGACGCCCATCAGCGAGGCCGCGTAGACGAAGCCGCTGCCGGCCGCGGTGATCGTGGCCAGCCGCGCGTCCTTGCTGCTGGGCGCCACCACGAAGACGGTCGCCAGACCGTGCTTGCCGGCGTGTTCGCGCCATACGGCGGACTCCTGGACGGGCAGGTCGGGCAGGATGCACCCGGCGCCGCCCGCCTCGGCCAGCTCGGCGGTGAACCGCTCGACGCCGTACCGGTCGATCGGGTTCCAGTACGTCATCACCAGCACCGGCTTGCCGGTCGCCTCGTACGCCTCACGGACCGTGCGCATCACGTCGGCGATCTTCACGCCGCCGCGCAGCGCGATGTCGTCGGCGGTCTGGATGACGGGGCCGTCGAGCACGGGGTCGCTGTGGGGCAGCCCGACCTCGACGATGTCGGCGCCGCCGTCGAAGACCGCCTTCACGGCGGCGATGCCGCCGTCCACGGTGGGGAAGCCCGCCGGGAGGTAGGCGATCAGCGCGGCCCGGTTCTCGGCCCTGGCGCCCGCGAGGGTGTCGCTCAGCAGCCCGATGTTCCCGCTCACTTGGCGTCCTCCCCGTTGCCGTTACCGGTGCCGTTGCCGTTACCGGTGCCATTGCTCGTGCCGGTGCCGTTGCCGCTGTCCTGGTCGTACAGCCCGAAGTACGTGGCGGCGGTGTCCATGTCCTTGTCGCCGCGCCCGGAGAGGTTGACGACGATCAGGCCGTCCTTCCCCAGCTCACGCCCCAGCTCCAGCGCCCCGGCCAGCGCGTGCGCGCTCTCGATCGCCGGGATGATGCCCTCGGTGCGCGAGAGCAGCAGCAGCGCCCGCATCGCGTCGTCGTCGGTCACAGCCCGGTACTCGCCGCGCCCGCTGTCCTTGAGGTACGCGTGCTCCGGTCCGATGCCCGGGTAGTCGAGCCCGGCGGAGATCGAGTACGGCTCGGTGATCTGGCCCTCCTCGTCCTGGAGGACGTACGAGCGCGAACCGTGCAGGACGCCGGGCTCGCCCGCCGTCAGGGTGGCGGCGTGCTCGCCGGTCTCGACACCGTGCCCGGCGGGCTCGCACCCCACCAGGCGGACGCCCGCGTCGGGGATGAACGCGTGGAAGAGGCCGATCGCGTTCGAACCGCCGCCCACGCACGCCACGGCGGCGTCGGGCAGCCGTCCGGCGCGCTCCAGGATCTGGCGGCGGGCCTCGACACCGATGACGCGGTGGAAGTCGCGGACCATCGCGGGGAAGGGGTGCGGGCCCGCGACCGTGCCGAACAGGTAGTGCGTACGGTCGACATTGGCGACCCAGTCGCGGAACGCCTCGTTGATGGCGTCCTTCAGCGTCCGGCTGCCGGACTTCACCGGGATGACCTCGGCGCCCAGCATCCGCATCCTGGCCACGTTCAGGGCTTGGCGCTGCGTGTCGATCTCGCCCATGTAGATGGTGCATTCGAGGCCGAACAGCGCGCACGCGGTCGCGGTGGCGACCCCGTGCTGTCCGGCGCCGGTCTCGGCGATGACCCGGGTCTTGCCCATCCGCCGGGTCAGCAGGGCCTGGCCGAGCACGTTGTTGATCTTGTGTGAACCGGTGTGGTTCAGGTCCTCGCGCTTGAGGAAGATCCGCGCGCCGCCTGCGTGCTCGGCGAACCGGGGGACGTCGGTCAGCGCGCTGGGCCGGCCGGTGTAGTTGGCCAGGAGGTCGCCCAGCTCGGCGACGAAGGCGGGGTCGGCCTTCGCCTTCTCGTACTCGACGGCGACCTCGTCGACGGCGGCGACGAGCGCCTCGGGGATGAACTTGCCGCCGAAGGCACCGAAGTACCCCTCGGCGCTGGGGACCTGACCCTCGGGGTCGGGAATGAAGAACGATGAATCGGACACGCGGGAACTCCTCGGAACAGCGGACGGAGGGCACCGTGGTGCGCCGGGCAGGCGTCATCGCCGCGGGAAGGAGCGTCCGCCTGGACGCGTGGGGCGCGTGCGATCACCTGCTCCGGCGCGGACCGCGCCGAGACCCACCCGGACCTTCCGGTCGACGGATGACCCGGACCTGCCGGTCACGGGCGACCCGCACCTACCGGTCGGCGGGTGCGGGGGTCGGGGGCGCGGTGGTGCGACGCCATCGCATTCCGTTGACCTGGCCGGGCTCGTCACCGATCACGTACCGCACGCGCCGTCCGTGCACCCGCCGGGCCGGCGCGCGGCAGCCCCGCGGACGGCACCCGCGCGCGAGCGGCGCGTGGGCGTCCGGCGTCGGGACCGCGGAGCGGACGGCGGCGGGCATGGCGGGGTCAGTCCCTCCCGTGCCGCAGCGCGGGGTGCGCGCCCGCGGCGACCAGGTCCGCGACCGCGGACTTCGGGTCACGGCCGGTGACCAGGGACTCGCCGACGAGTACGGCGTCGGCCCCGGCGTTGGCGTACGCGATCAGGTCGTGCGGCCCGCGCACCCCCGACTCGGCGATCTTCAGGATGCCGGCCGGGATCTCCGGGGCGACCCGCTCGAACGTGGAGCGGTCGACCTTGAGGGTCTTCAGGTCGCGTGCGTTGACGCCGATGACCTTCGCCCCGGCGTCCACGGCGCGCTCGGTCTCCTCCTCGTCGTGGACCTCCACGATCGGGGTGAGCCCGATGGACACGGCCCGCTCGATCAGCGAGACGAGCGCCGGCTGTTCGAGCGCGGCGACGATCAGCAGCGCCAGGTCGGCGCCGTGCGCGCGCGCTTCCCAGAGCTGGTACGAGGTGACGATGAAGTCCTTGCGCAGGACCGGGATGTCGACCCGGGCGCGGACCGCCTCCAGGTCGGCCAGCGAACCGCCGAAGCGGCGCTGCTCGGTCAGCACGGAGATGACGGCGGCGCCGCCCGCCTCGTAGTCGGCGGCGAGGCCGGCGGGGTCGGCGATCGCGGCGAGCGCGCCCTTGGAGGGGCTGGAGCGCTTGACCTCGCAGATGACCTGGACACCCTCACCGCTCAGCGCGGCGAGGCCGTCCTTCGCCTGGGGCGCCTTGGCCGCGCGCTCCTTGAGCTCGTCGAGGCCGACACGCGCCTGCCGCTCTGCGAGGTCGGCGCGTACGCCGTCGATGATCTCGTCGAGCACACTCACGCGAGCGGCCCCCTTCCGGGACGGGTGCGGTTCAGTTCGGATCGTACCGACGGCGGCCGGAGCTGCCATCGGGCGCTGTTCGGCCATGTCGTGGGGTCCGACCCTCCCGATGCTAGCCGGAAGTGGCCGAAGGGCCCGCATCCGGTCGGCCGAGCGTGCCGCTCCCGGGGCCCATCATGGCGCGAGCCAGGAGCCGAAAGGCATGTTTCTGATGACGCTGAAGGCCATGAGGACGGCACCGAGCGTCCACCACCACAGGGGGCGCTGGGTGATGCGCAGGGGGAGCCCTTTTCCGGCTCTTACCACCCAGATCACCCACACGACCGCGAAGATCACGTAGCCCACGAGGGCCAGCGCGTTGTCGCCGAACGCGGTCAGCGGGTCGCCCTGGGCCAGGGCGTGGGCGCCGCGCAGGCCGCCGCAGCCGGGGCAGTAGAGACCGGTGAGGCTGTAGAGCGGGCAGGGCGGGTAGTGGCCGGATTCATTCGGGTCGACCAGGCCGACGTATGTGAACGCGGCGGCGACCCCCGCGAGGGCGGCGAGCGGCGGCAGCAGCCGCCTGACCCGGGACGCCGACTGCGGCACCTCGTACGGCGCGGGCGCCCCGTACGGCGCGGGCGGCGGCTGCCGTGGGCCGGCCGGCGGCGGCGCGGTGGGCGGGTGCGGGGCGTTCGGCGCGTGGTCCACGCGGTGATTGTCCCCTCTCCCCACGGAAAGACGCAGCCCGGCCTCGCCGGACTGCGCCGTGTGCGGCGGACCACCGGGGAACCGCCGTGTCCCCGCGATACAGCGCGATACAGGAATACCGGGGGATACCGGGGATACGGAGATACGGGGATCAGACGGTCTGGGCCTGCGCCTGTCCCGCGAGCGGCGCGGCGGCCTCGTGCCGCTCGTGCTGGTGGGCGTCGGCCTGGCCGAGGATCTGCGCCCGGACGTCCTCGGAGCGCAGGTTGACCTGCTTGTTCGCCGCCGCGTTACGGGCAGCGGCCAGCTCCGGCGACTCCTTCGGCATGCCCATGCCCGCCGCCCGCATCGCCATGCCGACGACCCAGCCGAGCAGGACGACGGCGAGGCCGCCGTAGAACGCGAGGAAGTTGACCGCCACCATGCCGACTCCCGAGATGCAGAAGCCGATGAAGGCGATGGTGACGCCGGTCCAGGCCGCCGGGGTGTGTCCGTGGCTGCTGCCCGCCATGAGTTGCTCCTCGTTGCTGTTGCGCCGGATGCGCTGGGGGTGGGTCGGATGCGCTGGGTGAGCCGGACGCTCAGCGCATATTCTCCCGCATGCGCGGGCCGGACGGCTTCGGGGGGTCGCCCGGTGTGAGTCAGCTCTCGCGCGTGGGATCCTCGCCGCGGTCCAGGGCCTTCCAGAGGTCCTCGGGCCGGTCGGGGTCCACCACCGGCGCCTTGCGCGCGCCGCGGCCGCCGCCCGGCCCGGCCGTGGCGGCCTGGCCGGGCCGCTCGTACCGGCCGGACATCGCGGGCCAGCGGCGGCCGTACACGACGGCGAGCACGCCCGCGAGGAGGATCAGCGCGCCGCCCGCCGTGGTCACGTAGGGCCAGGCGGTGTGGCTCAGCCCGGAGACCGTGGCGGCGGTGTCGCCGGTGGTCTGCGCGGCCTTCTCGTCCAGCGCCCCGCGGTCGGAGGCTCCGAGGAACGCGGCGACCGCCGCCCCCGTGCCGCTCAGGGCGAGCAGCGCGGCGACCAGCCGCCGCCCGGCCCCCCGGACGGCGAAGACGGCGACGAGCGCGGCGAGGCCGACGATCGCGAGGGCGGCGGGCACGCCGGTGATGTCACGGCCGTCGGCGTCGAGCGGCAGCGAACCGCCGCCGACGGCCGCCGCGCCCTCGGCCCAGGTCTGGCCGGAGGCGATCAGCACCACGGCGGCGCCGAGCGCGCCGAGGAGCAGGGCCGCGCCGAGACTGCGGCGGCTGCCGCGGGAGTCGGCGGCCGCGGAGCCTGCGGAGGTACGGGGCTGGGGTACGGGTACGGCACTCACGTACCCCACTATCCCCTACCGCCGCAAACCCCCCGGAGCCCGGGGGCCCGCCGCAGCGCTCCCCGGGCGTCTCACCCCGCCACAAGCCGCTCGCTCACGCGCCGCTCACTCATACGCCACTCTCACGCACGGCTCGCTCACGCGCCGCTCAGCCGGTTCGCGGTGTGGACGGCCCGGAGCACCGCCGCCGCCTTGTTGCGGCACTCGGTGTCCTCCGAGACGGGGTCGGAGTCCGCGACGACGCCCGCGCCCGCCTGGACGAAGGCCGTACCGTCGCGCAGCAGCGCCGTACGGATGGCGATGGCCGTGTCCGAGTCCCCGGCGAAGTCGAGATAGCCGACGCACCCGCCGTACAGCCCCCGCCGGGTGGGCTCCAGCTCGTCGATGATCTGCATGGCACGCGGCTTGGGCGCGCCGGAGAGGGTGCCCGCCGGGAAGCAGGCGGTCAGCACGTCGAAGGCGGTACGGCTCTTGGCGACCCGGCCCGTCACGGTGGAGACGATGTGCATGACGTGGGAGTACCGCTCGACCGACATGAAGTCGACGACCTCGACGCTGCCCGGCTCGCAGACCCGGCCGAGGTCGTTGCGGCCGAGGTCGACGAGCATCAGGTGCTCGGCGCGCTCCTTGGGGTCGGCGAGGAGTTCGTCGGCGAGCGCCTGGTCCTCCTGCGGGGTGGCACCGCGCGGCCGGGTGCCGGCGATGGGGTGGACCATCGCGTGGCCGTCCTCCACCTTGACGAGCGCCTCCGGGCTGGAGCCGACGACGTCGAAGCCGGTCCCGCCCTCCTCGGTGGCGGGGAAGCGGAAGAGGTACATGTACGGGCTCGGGTTGGTGGCCCGCAGCACCCGGTACACGTCGAGCGCGCTCGCGGTGACGGGCGTCTCGAACCGCTGGGAGGGGACGACCTGGAAGGCCTCGCCCGCCCTGATCCGCTCCTTGATGTCCTCGACGGCGTCCTGGTAGGCGGGGCCGCCCCACAGCGCCGAGTACGCGGGCAGTTCGGAGGCGGGCAGTTCGACGGGGGGCGAGTGGACCGGCCGGTCGAGATCGGCGGCCATCGCGTCGAGCCGGGCGACGGCGTCCGCGTACGCCTCGTCCACGCCGGTGTCGAGATCGTTGTGGTTGATCGCGTTGGCGATCAGCAGGACGGAGCCGTCCCAGTGGTCGAGGACGGCGAGGTCCGAGGTGAGCAGCATGGTCAGCTCGGGGATGCGCAGGTCGTCGCGGGCGTGGTCGCCGATCTTCTCCAGCCGGCGGACGATGTCGTACCCGAGGTAGCCGACCATGCCGCCGGTGAAGGGCGGCATGCCGGAGGCGAGGTCGCGGGGGGTGTGGAGGGTCTCGACGGTGGCGCGCAGGGCGGCCAGCGGGTCACCGTCGACGGGGACGCCGACCGGCGGCGTACCCAGCCAGTGCGTCCGCCCGTCGCGCTCGGTGAGGGTGCCGGCCGACCGTACCCCGATGAACGAGTAGCGGGACCAGGAGCGGCCGTTCTCGGCGGACTCCAGCAGGAAGGTGCCGGCGCGTTCGCCGGTGAGCTTGCGGTACAGGCCGACCGGGGTGTCGCCGTCCGCGAGGAGGCGCCGACTGACGGGGATGACGCGGCGGTCCACCGCCAGCTTGCGGAAGGTCTCAAGGTCCATGGCGGCTGACCCTACTCGGTGTGGGTACGGGGGCGTAGGGTGCGCGACGGGCGCACGGGGGGTGCGGTGAGCGGGTCCGGCCGCCGGGCGGACGGCGCTGCCGCCCGAGGCGTGTCGCGGAAGGCCGCGGACTCACTCGCCCAGGGGCAGGACGTCCGCGTCGAAGCAGGTGCGCGCGCCGGTGTGGCAGGCGGCGCCGACCTGGTCGACCTGGACGAGGACGGTGTCCGCGTCGCAGTCCAGGGCGACGGACTTCACGTGCTGGACGTGGCCGGAGGTGTCCCCCTTCACCCAGTACTCCCGGCGGCTGCGGGACCAGTAGGTGCAGCGGCCGGTGGTCAGGGTGCGGTGCAGGGCCTCGTCGTCCATCCAGCCGAGCATCAGCACCTCGCCGGTGTCGTACTGCTGGGCGATCGCCGGGACCAACCCGTCGGCGCTGCGCTTGAGACGGTCGGCGATGGCGGGGTCGAGCCCTCCGGTGGGGGACGGGTCCCCGGTCGTGCTGGTCATAGGGCCATTGTGCCGCGCCCGCCTGGTTCCCCGGGTGGGGCGTCCACTGGGCGGACGCGTTCCGGCCGCCGTACGCTGGACACATGTCGACCCATGCAAAGCGTGAACGACTTCTGCTCGCCGACCTGTTGGAGGCGGCGGGCCCCGATGCCCCGACGCTCTGCGACGGCTGGCTGACCCGGGATCTCGCGGCCCACGTGGTGGTGCGCGAACGCCGCCCGGACGCCGCGGCCGGGATGATGCTGACGGCGCTCAACGACCGTCTTGAGCGGGTGCAGGCCGAGTATGTCGCGAAGCCGTACGAGGAGCTGATCCAGCTCATCAGGACGGGGCCGCCGAAGATGTCGCCGTACGGCATCAAGCAGCTCGACGAGGTGGCGAACACGGTGGAGTTCTACATCCACACGGAGGACGTCCGGCGGGCGCAGCCCGACTGGACACCGCGGGAGGTGGACCGCGTCTTCGCCGACACCCTGTGGTCGAGGCTGGAGAAGGGCGGCCGGCTGATGGGCCGCAAGTCCCCGGTGGGTCTGGTGCTGCGCCGCCCGGACGGCCAGACGGCGGTGGCGCACCGGGGCACCCCGGTGGTGACGGCGACGGGCGAGCCGGGCGAGCTGCTGCTGTTCCTGTCGGGGCGGCAGGAGGCGGCCCGGGTGGAGCTGGAGGGCGAGAAGGAGGCGATCGACCGGGTGCGGGGCGCGAAGCTGGGGCTCGCGTAAGAAGCCTCGCGTAAGAAGCCTCGGGTGAGAAGCCTCGCTTGAGGAGCCGGGCGTCACGGAGCGGGAGGGGCCGCCGGACCGGACCGGTCCGGTGAGTTCCCCGGAGAGGCGCGGACCGGCGGCGCCCGTTGCGCGCCCGGTCACCGTGTCCGGGGGATCACCGTGTCCAGTAGGAGATGTTGCGGAAGCGGGCCTCGGCGCGGCCGGATCCGTGGTGGTAGACGCCGTTCTTGAAGTAGCGGGTGGCGGGTCCCCGGTCGGCGACGGTCAGGACGAGCGAGTCGTCGAAGTAGACCTTGATGGTGCCGGTGCCCGAACTCGCGGCGTGGGCGATCTTCACGTTGAACCAGGTGTTGTACGCGCCCGTCCTGAGCACCGTGCCGTCGTAGCGCCGTACGGTGCCGCCGTTGGCATTGAAGACGTTGAGCATGATGTCCGTGGCGGGGGTGCCCGCGGGGTGGACGCCCCGGAGGATCTGCACGAACGAGGCCCCGTCGGTGCCGGACGGGAGATAGACGTCGGCGTCCCACATGTGGTCGCCCGTGGAGTAGTCGCCCTTCCAGCGCATCTCGGTGCGCGGGTCGGTGGTGCTGCCCTCCTGGAACGGCTCGTCGGTGGCGTACACCCACATCCGGTGGACGCCGCCGCTGTAGCTGTGCCGGTCGGCGAGATCGAGGTTCCAGGGCTTCTGCCAGCTGTACGTGAACGCCGTCGGCGTCCATCCGTCGGTGGGGTCGGCCGCCGTGACAGCGCCGGCGGGCAGGGCCGGCGGCAGGGCGAGCGCGGCGCCGCCGGCCAGCAGGCCGGCCCCGGCCCGTAAGACGTTTCTCCGGTTCATCAGGTGCCCTTTCCGGTGAGGGAGTGGGTCGGTCGGGACGGGTCCCGTGGGGAGCCGCCCGTGATGTCGTACGAGGAACGCGAGGGGCAGGCAACACCAATACATCGGAGGAGTCAAGAGCTGCAGAAGGGTTGCTCCATCCGGCTGCGACGGCCATATCCGACCGATGATCGCCGATTTATGGCCCGAATCCGCCACCTTCACCATCATTGACAGGTGCACGTAACGCACCTAGGTTCGCCGACACACCCGATGTATCGAGGGGATGCGTCGAGGCGACCTGCGGGCAATTTCGGCAGCCTGTCAGATTCTGGAGGACGATGATGAAGGCGCGGCATGCGCTGAGGGCCCCGCCGTAGCTGCTGCGGCGGGGCCCTCGGCGCGTACCCGGACGGGCCGGGCGCGGGTGTCGCGGTGTCACCGCACCGGTCGGCCCGCCCGCCGCAGTGCGTCCTTGACCTCGCCGATGCGCAGATCGCCGAAGTGGAAGACCGACGCCGCCAGTACGGCGTCGGCGCCCGCCTCGACCGCCGGGGCGAAGTGGGCGAGTTCCCCCGCGCCGCCCGAGGCGATGACCGGGACGGTGACGTGCGCGCGTACGGCCGCGATCATCTCGGTGTCGTAGCCGTCCTTGGTGCCGTCGGCGTCCATCGAGTTGAGCAGGATCTCGCCCGCGCCCAGCTCCGCCGCCTCGTGGGCCCACTCGACGGCGTCCAGGCCCGTGCCCCTGCGGCCGCCGTGGGTCGTGACCTCGAAGGATCCCGACGGGGTGCGGCGCGCGTCGACCGACAGCACGAGGACCTGGCGTCCGAAACGCTCGGCGATCTCCCGGATCAGCTCGGGGCGCGCGATGGCCGCCGTGTTGACGCCGACCTTGTCCGCGCCCGCCCGCAGCAGCTTGTCGACGTCCTCGGCGGTCCGTACGCCGCCGCCGACCGTGAGCGGGATGAAGACCTGCTCCGCCGTGCGGCGCACCACGTCGTAGGTCGTCTCGCGGTCGCCCGACGAGGCGGTGATGTCGAGGAAGGTCAGCTCGTCGGCGCCCTCGGCGTCGTACAGCCGGGCCATTTCGACCGGGTCGCCCGCGTCGCGCAGGTTCTGGAAGTTGACGCCCTTGACGACCCGGCCCTGGTCGACGTCGAGGCAGGGGATCACCCGTACGGCCAGGGTCATGCGGCACCTCCGCGCTCGCCGGGTCCGCGGTACGCCTCGACCTCGACCTCCACCACCAGGCTCGGGTCGATCAGTCCCGCCACCACGAGCATGGAGGCGGCGGGGCGCGCCGCGTCGAAGAGTTCCTTGTGGGCGCGGCCGACCTCGTCCGCGTCCCGTACGTGGGTGAGGTACATCCGGGTCCGTACGACGTGCTCGGCGCCGAGCCCCAGTTCCTTCAGCGCCCCGAGTGCCACGCCGAACGCGGTGACGGTCTGCTCGTACGGGCCGCCCTCCGCGATCCGGCCGTCGACCACCGACGTGCAGCCGGAGACCAGGACGAGCCCGTTCGGCAGCTCCACCGCGCGGGAGTAGCCGAAGGTCTCCTCCCAGGGGCCGCCGGAGGAGATCCTCCGTACGGCCGCGGGGTCGCCGCTCATCCGGACACCGCCGCGAGCGCCTCTTCCAGGGTGAACGCCTCGGCGTACAGGGCCTTGCCGACGATCGCCCCCTCGACGCCCTCGGGCACCAGCGTGGCGATGGCGCGCAGGTCGTCGAGGGAGGAGACGCCGCCGGAGGCGACGACGGGCTTGTCGGTCGCGGCGCAGACGTTCTTCAGCAGCTCCAGGTTGGGGCCCTGGAGGGTGCCGTCCTTGGCGATGTCGGTGACGACGTACCGCGCGCACCCCTCGGAGTCCAGCCGGGCCAGCGTCTCGTAGAGGTCGCCGCCGTCACGGGTCCAGCCGCGGCCGCGCAGGGTCGTACCGCGGACGTCGAGACCGACCGCGATCTTGTCGCCGTGCTCGGCGATGATCCGGGCGACCCACTCCGGGGTCTCCAGCGCGGCGGTGCCGAGGTTGACGCGGGTGCAGCCGGTGGCGAGGGCCGCGGCGAGCGAGGCGTCGTCGCGGATGCCGCCGGACAGTTCGACCTTGATGTCCATGGCGTCGGCGACCTCGGCGATCAGCTTCCGGTTGTCACCGGTGCCGAAGGCCGCGTCGAGGTCGACGAGGTGCAGCCACTCGGCGCCGGCGCGCTGCCAGGTGAGGGCGGCTTCGAGCGGGGAACCGTACGAGGTCTCCGAACCGGACTCGCCGTGGACGAGCCGTACGGCCTGGCCGTCGCGGACGTCGACGGCGGGGAGGAGTTCCAGCTTCGGGAGCCGCGGCACATCGGACTTCGGCGCGTTCGGTACAGAAGACATTCAGAGGGTTCCGATCCAGTTGGTCAGCAACTCGGCGCCGGCGTCGCCGGACTTCTCGGGGTGGAACTGGGTGGCCCATAGGGCGCCGTTCTCCACGGCCGCCACGAACGGCTCGCCGTGGGTGGCCCAGGTGACGCGGGGGGCGCGGATCTTGGCGTTGGTCACTTCCAGGCTCCACTCCCGCGCGGCGTACGAGTGCACGAAGTAGAACCGGGCGTCGGGGTCGAGCCCGGCGAACAGCCGGCTGTCGTCCGGCGCCTCGACGGTGTTCCATCCCATGTGCGGGACGACGGGCGCCCGGAGCGGCCCGACGGTGCCCGGCCACTCGCCGAGCCCCTCGCTCTCCACGCCGTGCTCGATGCCGCGGTCGAAGAGGATCTGCATGCCGACGCAGATCCCCATGACGGGACGGCCGCCGGCCAGCCTGCGGCCGATGATCCAGTCGCCGCGCGCGGCGGTGAGCCCCTTCATGCAGGCGGAGAAGGCGCCGACGCCGGGGACGAGCAGCCCGTCGGCGTTCATCGCCCGGTCGAAGTCGCGGGTGATCTCCACGTCGGCCCCGGCGCGGGCGAGGGCGCGCTCGGCCGAGCGGACGTTGCCGAACCCGTAGTCGAAGACCACCACGCTCTTGTTGTCGGTCATCCCCAGAGTCCTTGGATCCGCAGGACGCCCGCCACCAGGCAGAGCACGGAGCAGAGTCCCAGCAGCACGATCACGCCCATGGGCAGCTTCTGCTTGTGGAAGGAGTACACACCGCCGGCGAGGAAGAGCCCCACGACGATCAGGATGGTCGACAGACCGGTCACAGCGCGCCCTTGGTCGAAGGAAGGATTCCGGCGGCGCGCGGGTCGCGCTCGGAGGCGTACCGCAGGGCGCGGGCGAGCGCCTTGAACTGGCACTCCACGATGTGGTGCGCGTTGCGCCCGTACGGGACGTGGACATGCAGGGCGATCTGGGCCTGGGCGACGAAGGACTCCAGGATGTGCCGGGTCATCGTCGTGTCGTACGCGCCGATCATCGGCGCCATCGTCTCGGGCTCGGTGTGCACGAGGTACGGGCGGCCCGAGAGGTCGACGGTGACCTGGGCGAGCGACTCGTCCAGCGGCACCGTGCAGTTGCCGAAGCGGTAGATGCCGACCTTGTCGCCGAGGGCCTGCTTGAAGGCGGCGCCGAGCGCGAGGGCGGTGTCCTCGATGGTGTGGTGCGAGTCGATGTGGAGGTCGCCCTCGGTCTTCACCGTGAGGTCGAACAGGCCGTGCCGGCCGAGCTGGTCGAGCATGTGGTCGTAGAAGCCGACCCCGGTCGACACATCGACCTTTCCGCTGCCGTCGAGATCTATCTCGACGACGACGGAGGTCTCCTTCGTCGTGCGTTCCACGCGGCCGATGCGGCTCATGCGCTCTGCTCCTTCTTGAGATCACGTACCGCGTCGAGGAACGCGTCGTTCTCGGACGGAGTGCCCGCGGTCACCCGCAGCCAGCCCGGTACGCCGTTGTCACGGATGAGGACCCCCCGGTCGAGGATCTGCCGCCACGCCGTGTGGGAGTCCTCGAAGCGGCCGAACTGGACGAAGTTCGCGTCCGATTCGGTGACGTCGAACCCGATGGCCCGCAACTCCCCGACCAGCCGGTCCCGCTCGGACTTGAGCGTCTCGACGTACCCGAGCAGCGTATCGGTGTGCTCCAGCGCGGCGAGCGCGGTGGCCTGGGTGACGGCGGAGAGGTGGTACGGCAGGCGCACCAGCTGGACGGCGTCGACCACGGCGGGGTGCGCGGCGAGGTAGCCGAGGCGCAGTCCGGCCGCGCCGAACGCCTTGGACATCGTGCGGGAGACGACGAGGAGCGGGCGGCCCTCGATCAGGGGCAGCAGGGAGGGGCGGTGGCTGAACTCGACGTACGCCTCGTCGACGACGACCAGCGTCGGGCGGACCGCCTGGGCGGCCTCGTACAGCGCGAGGACGGCGTCGGCGCCGACCGCGGTGCCCGTGGGGTTGTTGGGCGAGGTGACGAAGACGACGTCGGGCCGGTGCGCGGTGATCGCCTCGCGCGCCGCGGCGACGTCGATGGTGAAGTCCTCGTTGCGCGGCCCGGAGATCCAGCCGGTGCCGGTGCCCCGCGCGATGAGTCCGTGCATGGAGTACGAGGGCTCGAAGCCGATGGCGGTACGGCCGGGTCCGCCGAAGGTCTGCAGGAGCTGCTGGATGACCTCGTTGGAGCCGTTGGCGGCCCAGACCTGCGCGGCGGTCAGCGGGGGCACCGCGGTGCCCGCAAGGCCGGTGCGGGTGAGGTAGTCGGCGAGCCGCGTGCGCAGTTCGACGGCGTCCCGGTCGGGGTAGCGGTTGAGGCCGCGGGCCGCCTCGCGGACCCGCTCGGCGATCCGCTCGACCAGCGGCTCGGGGAGCGGGTACGGGTTCTCGTTGGTGTTGAGCTGTACGGGGACGTCGAGCTGGGGCGCGCCGTAGGGGGACTTGCCGCGCAGCTCGTCCCGTACGGGCAGGTCGTCGATCCCGAGCGGCCGGGGCGGCGGCTCGGGTGTCTGGGTGGTGCTCACTTGCCGGGTACCTTCCATCCGAACCTTGCCTTGAGCGCCGCGCCGTGCGCGGGCAGATCCTCCGCCTCCGCGAGCGTCACCACATGGTGGGCGACCTCGGCGAGGGCGTCCTCGCTGTAGTCGACGATGTGGATGCCGCGCAGGAAGGACTGGACGGACAGGCCCGAGGAGTGGCAGGCGCAGCCGCCGGTCGGCAGGACGTGGTTGGAGCCCGCGCAGTAGTCGCCGAGGGAGACGGGCGCGTACGGGCCCACGAAGATCGCGCCCGCGTTGCGCACGCGCCCGGCCAGGGCGGCGGCGTCGGCGGTCTGGATCTCCAGGTGTTCGGCGCCGTACGCGTCCACGACGCGCAGGCCGTCCTCGACGGAGTCGACGAGCACGACGGCCGACTGGCGTCCGGTGAGCGCGGGCCGTACCCGGTCCTCGACGTGCTTGGTCGCCGCGACCTGCGGCTCCAGCTCCTTCTCCACGGCGTCGGCCAGCTCGGCGGAGGCGGTGACGAGGACGGCGGCGGCGAGCGGGTCGTGCTCGGCCTGGCTGATCAGGTCGGCGGCGACGTGCACCGGGTCGGCGGTGTCGTCCGCGAGGATGGCGATCTCGGTGGGACCGGCCTCGGCGTCGATGCCGATCCGGCCGGTGAAGTAGCGCTTGGCGGCGGCGACCCAGATGTTGCCGGGTCCGGTGACCATGTTCGCCGGCGGGCAGCCGTCGGGGCCCGTCGTGCCGTACGCGAACATCGCGACGGCGGAGGCGCCGCCCGCCGCGTACACCTCGTCGATGCCGAGCAGCGCGCAGGCGGCCAGGATCGTCGGGTGGGGCAGGCCGCCGAACTCCTTCTGCGCGGGGGAGGCCAGCGCGATGGACGGGACGCCCGCCTCCTGCGCCGGCACCACGTTCATGATCACGGAGGAGGGGTAGACGGACCGGCCGCCGGGCGCGTAGAGGCCCACGCGCTCCACCGGGACCCACTTCTCGGTGACGGTGCCGCCGGGCACGACCTGGGTGGTGTGCGCGGTGCGGCGCTGCGCGCGGTGGACCAGGCGGGCGCGCCGGATCGACTCCTCCAGCGCGGCCCGTACGGCGGGGTCGAGCGCCGCCAGGGCATCGGCGAGGGCGGCGGCGGGCACCCGTACGCGCTCCAGCTCGACCCCGTCGAACTTCGCCGCGGACTCGATCAGCGCCGCCGTGCCCCGATGGCGGACGTCCTCGCAGAGGGGCCGCACCTTCTCCAGGGCGGCCGCCACGTCGAACTCGGCTCGGGGCAGCAGGTCACGCAGAGCCACACCCTCGGGGAGGGTGTCGCCGCGCAGATCGATTCGTGAGATCACGGGGTCAATTCTCGCAGACCGGATCAGGCCGCCGGACGTCCGTATCACTGGCTGATACATGTCTCGGACACCACTCCTCACTACTAGTGTTCAGTCCGTCACCGATCGGGGCACAACGAGGGTAAGGACCGTTTCGCCCAACTGGTCTGTACACCCCTCTGTACATCGCTCCAGACCTCACGTTTTGCATCGATCCACACCATCGGACAGCACCGCACAGCAGCGTTCATCGCTCCACACATCCATGATCGGCAATCACACCCTGTAACCAACGGGGAAGCGGAGGAGCGGCCGTGACCGAGCCGCAGTACAACGAATCTCCGGACTGGCTCAGTGCGGCGGAAGTCGGCATGTGGCAGTCGTTCCGCAACGGCAGCACGTACGACCTGAGCACTCCGGACCCACTCCTGAACGATCCCTTCTCACCCCGCCCCTGGGGCACGGAGCGCAGTGTGCGCGCCCGGGTGATCGCCCTGCTCCTGCTCAACGGGCCGGCGGCGCTGCCCGGCCGGGTCGCCGCGCTCAAGCTGCGGGGCGTCCAGATCACCGGGACGCTCAATCTCGCGGGCGGCACGGTCGCCCCGTACCTGGAGCTGGACCGGTGCCGGTTCGAGAACGAGGTGATCCTGCCCGAGTCGCACTTCACCACGCTGCGGATGGTGGAGTGCGCGATCCCCCGGCTGGAGGCCGCGCGCCTGCGCACCCAGGGCGATCTGCACCTGCCGCGCTGCCGGGTGGAGCGGGGGATCCGGCTGACCGACGCGCAGATCGGCACGGACCTGCTGATCAGCGAGATCGACGTGGGGCCCGACCGGCTCGGCCGGGCGATCGCCGCCGACGGGCTGTCCGTCGCGCAGGACTTCACCGCCGATCAGATCGAGACGTACGGCGAGGTCAGTCTGCGCGGCGCGAAGATCGGCGTGTCGCTGAGCCTGCGCGGCAGCCGGCTGCGCGCCGCGGAGGAGCGGCGGGCGCTCAACGCCCCGCAGCTCACGGTGGAGCGGTCGCTGTACATGGCGAGTGCGTGGATCGCCGACACCACCGATGTCCCCGGCGTGCCGGACGTCGCACTGGTGACGCCCCCGTACGGCGTCGGCCCGACCGCCACGCCGCTGCTGGGCACGCGATTACAGCGCTTCGAGTGCCGCGGCGGGGTCCGGCTCGACGACGGGAGGTTCGGGGACGCGCTGGACGTGGACGGCGCGCGGTTCTTCCTGGCCCCGACGGAGGAGCTGTCGCTGCGCCGGATCAGCACACCGGAGCTGCGGTTCAAGTGCGAGCGCGTGGAGGAGGGCCGGGTCGTGCTGAACGGCGCGCGGATCGTCACGCTCGTCGACATGTCGACGAGCTGGCCGGGTCCCGGCGGTCTCGCCATGGGCGGCTTCGTCTACGAGAACCTCGTGCCGTTCGGCCACTTCCCGCTGCTGCGGCGGCTGGAGTGGCTGTCGGCGGCGACCCCGGAGTACTCCCCGGAGCCGTACGAGCGGCTCGCGCAGGTGCTGCGGAACAGCGGCGAGGACGCGGACGCGCGCGAGGTGCTGCTGGCGAAGCAGCGGCGGCGCCGCGAGACGCTGCCGCTGGCGGCGAAGCTGTGGGGCTACCTCCAGGACTGGACGGTGGCGTACGGCTACCGCCCCGGCCGGGCGGCGCTGTGGATGGCGCTGCTGTGGGGCGCGGGCACGATCGCCTTCGCCCGCAACCCGCCGCCGCCGCTGCGGGCGGACGAGCACCCGATGTGGAATCCGGCGCTCTACGCGCTGGACCTGCTCATCCCGGTGATCGACCTGGGCCAGGACGGGTACTGGCTCCCGCAGGGCACCTGGCAGTGGACGGCGGCCGGGCTGGTGGTGCTGGGCTGGATCCTGGCGACCACGGTGGCCACGGGCGCCACGCGGGTCCTGCGAAGGGGCTGAGCGCCTGCCGAGTGGCCTCCGGCGACACGGGGGCCACCGGGGTGGCGGAGGCCATCGTCGTCACGGAGGCCAGCGGGGTGGCGGAGGCCATCGTCGTCACGGAGGCCACGTGGGTCACGGAGACAACCCGGGTCGTCGGCGCCACCCGGAGCGCGGGCGCCACCCACGCCACCCTCGTCACAGAGGCCACCCGGGTCACCGGCGCCTCCGGAGCCGGGGGTCTCCCCCACAACCGGCGGGCACCACCTCGGTTTCTTTACGTTCCCTTGACCTCCGCCAGGACAACCTTTCCCCCGCCACCAAAGCTTCACAGGAACCCTCTGGCGCCCCCGTCACCTGCGGTTTTCAATGGTCCGCACCATGTCATTGCTTCGCGCCCTGATCAGCACCGCGCGTATGGTCCGGCACACTCCGCAGCTCGCCGCCGGGCTGCCGCCGGACCACGAGGTGCTGCTCGACGCCCCCGACGACCGGCTCGGACCCGCGCTGGTCTCCGCCGCGCTCGGGGAGTACGAGCAGGCGGCGAAGGTGCTCGCGGCGACGCGGGAGACCGCCGCGTGGGAGGACCGGGACCGCTACGTCATGCGGCTGGCCGCGTTCGCGCACGGCCGGGACGGCTGGCTCGCCGCCTGGCTGCACGCCGCGCCGCACGATCCGGACGCCCTGCTCGTACGGGCCGAACTGGCCGTGCGCCGGGCCTGGGACTCGCCGGCCCGCGCCGAGCTGCTGCGCGAGACGGGGCCGCTGATCGACGCCGCCGCGGACGGCGATCCGCGCGACCCGGTGCCGTGGCGCGTGGCGCTGGACCACGCGCGGGGGACCCACGCCCCGCACACCGCGTTCGAGGCGCTGTGGGCGCAGGCCGTCCGCCGCAGCCCGCACCACTACGGCTGCCATGTCGCCGCCCTCCAGTACCTCTCGGCCCACTGGTACGGCTCGCACCAGGAGTGCTTCGACTTCGCCGAGAACGCGGCTCGGGACGCGCTGCCCGGATCGCTGGTACGGGCGCTTCCGGTGCGCGCGGCCTTCAGCCGGCTGCTGAGCGGCACGCCGGGCGCCGTCCACGGGGACCGGATCGACACCGCCGCCGATCTCGCGATCACGGTCTCCGCCCGGTACGAGGCGGGCGACCCCTGGCCGGCCGAGGTGCGCAACCTCCTCGCGTACGTACTCGTGGAGCGGGGGCGGTGGGCGGCGGCGCTGGAGCAGTTCCGGCTGATCGGGCCGTACGCGACGTCCTTCCCGTGGACGAGTTTCACCGACGATCCGCTCGGCCTGTTCCTCGAAACACGGGACGGCGTACGGATCCAGGTGGCCTCGACCATGCCTTTGCGCAACCGGGCCGACCGCGGAGGGTCCCACGGCCATTACGCTTGACCGTTGTGACCACCGCACGCCTCCCTCTCTTCCCGCTGAACGCGGTGCTGTTCCCGGGCCTCGTCCTGCCGCTGAACGTCTTCGAGGAGCGGTATCGCGCGATCATGCGTGAGCTGCTGAAGACGGACGACTCCGAGCCGCGCCTGTTCGCCGTGGTCGCCATCCGCGACGGGCACGAAGCGGCGGTGACCGCCCCGGGGATGCCGGAGGGGACGTCGCCGCCCGAGCGCGGTCCCGCCGACGGCTTCGGCCCCGATCCGCTCGACGCCTTCCACCGGGTCGGCTGTGTCGCGGACGCGGCGACGATCCGGGAGCGCCCCGACGGCACCTTCGAGGTGGTCGCCACCGGCACCACCCGGGTCAGGCTGCTCTCCGTCGAGGCGAACGGCCCGTATCTCACGGCGGAGCTGGAAGAGCTGCCCGAGGAGCCAGGGGACGGCGCGGCACCGCTCGCCGAAGGGGTCCTGCGGGCCTTCCAGAGCTACCAGAAGCGGCTGGCCGGGGCGCGCGAGCGCTCGCTCTCCCGGATCGAGGACCTGCCGGACGAGCCGTCGGTGGTGTCGTACCTGGTGGCCGCGGCGGCCGTGCTCGACGTCCCGGCGAAGCAGCGGCTGCTGGAGGCGCCGGACATCGGGGCCCGGCTGCGCGAGGAGCTGAAGCTGCTGCGGTCGGAGACCGCGGTGATCCGGCATCTTCCCTCGCTGCCCGCCGTGGTGCTGACGCAGGGGCCGACCCACCTCAACTGACCCGCCGGCCGCACCGCGCCGGAGCCGGCAGGCCGCACCCGTCCCAGGGGATCCGCACATGGCGAAGAACATGGCGAGGAATATGGCGAAGAAGTCCAGGAAACAGCAGCAGTCCGGCGGGACCCCCGCCACGGTCGCGCTGACGGCGGCGGGCACCGCGTACACCCTGCACGCGTACGAGCACGATCCCGCCTCCCCGTCCTACGGCGAGGAGGCCGCGCGGGCGCTGGGTGTCTCCCCCGACCGGGTCTTCAAAACGCTCGTCGCGGACGTGGACGGCGAACTCACCGTCGCCGTCGTCCCCGTCGCCGGTTCCCTGGACCTCAAGGCCCTCGCGGCGGCCGTCGGCGGCAAGCGCGCCGCCCTGGCCGACCCGGCGGCGGCCGAGCGGACGACGGGGTACGTACGGGGCGGCATCTCCCCGCTGGGCCAGCGCAAGCGGCTCCGTACGGTCCTGGACGCCTCGGCCGGGGCGCATCCGACCGTGTGCGTCTCGGCGGGCCGGCGCGGCCTGGAGGTCGAACTGGCCCCGGGGGACCTGGCGGTGCTCACCGCGGCGGTCGTGGCTCCGATCGGCCGCGGCTGAGGTTCACGCCCGGGACCCGCGTCCGAGGCTCACGCGCCTCACTTCTCCGAGGCGCCCCACGACGGGTTCTCGGCCGGGTTCTCGGACGGGTTCTCGTCGCCCCGCTGCGGCGCGGCCCCGTACGGGGTGTGCCACTCCCACTCCGGTTCCGGGTCGCGCGGGCCGAACAGGCCGGTCAGCGCGAGGTGCACCACCATCGCGGCGATCGGCCACGCCAGCAGCGCGCCCTTCGCCTGGAGTTCGAGCGGCGCCTCGAAGGTGACGCCCTTGCCGACCTGCTTGGCGTGCGCCACGACGTCCGACGTCGGCCCGAGCGACGCGCCGAACTTCCACGCCACCACCGAGCCCAGCAGCCCGCCCAGCGCCAGCCCCACGACCAGCGCGATTCCGCCGCGCCGGTGGAAGAGGAAGACCAGGCCCGCGGCGACCGCGCCGAAGGCGAGCGCCAGCAGGAGGAACGTGCCGTCGGCGGCGATGGCCTCCTCGCCCTCCGTGTCCTTGAGGTAGACGGCCGTGGCGTTCGAGACCAGCGGAACGCGCGGCGCCAGCCACACCCACAGCAGCCCCAGCAGCAGACCCGACACCGTGAGGACGGCCAGCACCACCGCCGCCTGCCGCATCTCGGTCTTCATGTCGGGCCCCTTCTCCGCGTCGGCCGCGGAATCGGGCGAGACCCCGGCCGGCGGTGTCTGCCAGGGATCGTCGTGCTGCGGCTGATGGGGAGGCGTCAGAGGTGCGGTCACGGAGCCATCGTGCCAGGCCCCGGCGGTGGGCGCCGCATCGGACCGGTGCGGGGGGCCGCTCACCGGACACCGGGCGCCGCCGCTCAGCGGACCGCGGCCCGCCGGTACGCCCAGGTCGCCACGGCCAGCGAGACGACCCCGACAGCCGCGCAGACCCCCAGGTCGAACGCGACGGCCGGCCAGTCGGGATGCGTGTCGAACGTACGGGCCAGCGCCTCCACCCCGTACGTGGACGGCAGGAGGTCGCGCGCGTACCCGATCGGCCCCGGCAGCCGGTCCGCGGGCAGCACGCCGAGCAGCAGCGCCGCGGACATGCCGAGCTGGCCCATCAGGGTGGCCAGTTCCTGACGGGGCGCCAGCAGGCCGAGCGCCGCGCCGAGCCCCGCGAGGGCCGCCCCGGAGAGCGGGATGACCGCGGCGAGCACCCACAGGTGGGTGAGCGGAAGCTGGAAGAGCACGCTGCCGGTGACGGCCGTGACCGCCGTGCCGGGCACGGTGAACGAGGCGTACGCGCCGGCCGCGCCCAGCACCACCGCGGCGGGCGGCACGGGCAGCGTGGCGTAGTGGTCCAGGCCGCCGCTCGCCCGCAACTGGCCGAAGTACTGGGCGAGCAGGTTGAGCGCCACGAACGCGACGACGAGGACGCTGGACCCGGCGACGACCGCCCGCGCCTCGGAGCCGCCGTCCACGACGCCCCGCATCAGGATCATGATCCCGACGGACTGGAACGTCGCCACGAAGAGCAGCGGGATCCTGGCGACCCGGGCCCGGGAGAGCTGGGCGCGGTAGACCGCGGCGAGCGAGGGCAGCAGCCGCGCCCGGGGCGCGAGGGGTGCGGGCGCGGGTGCCCCCCCGGCCGCCCCGGCGGGGGTGTCCTTCGCCGTCCGGATCCTCCCGGACACGGCCTCCGCAGGCACGATGCTCACCTGGTGCTGCTCCTGTTCGGTACGTTCGGGACCGCTCGTCGCGGACCGTGGGCCTGCCCTGCGGGTGACGGCCCCCGGGCGGCCTCGCGTCGCGTCACCGGGCCCCACCCTGTCACGGGGCGCGTCGGCGCGGGGCGGGTCCCGTACATGCCCCCGGCGCTCATGCGTTCACCCGCGCTCATGCCTTCACCAGCCCCTGCGCGCGGCCGCCGAGCGCCAGATAGACGTCCTCCAGGCTCGGTGTCGCCAGCGTGAAGTCGTCCAGCGCCGCGAAGGCCGCGCCGCCGGTCACCGCGGCGACGGCGGCCCGCGCCTCGTCCGGCGCGAGCCGGAGCACCCAGCGCCGCCCGGACTCCTGGGCGGAGCCGCGCAGCGCGGCGACCTCGGGCACGTCGAGCGGGGCGCGCTCCCGCCACACCAGCTCGACGCGGACCTCCCCGGCGACCTGCTCCTTCAGCCCCGAGGGGGTGTCACAGGCGATGACCTTGCCGCGCTCCAGCACGGCGACGCGGTCCAGCACCGTCTCGGCCTCGATGACGTTGTGGGTGACGAGCAGGACCGTCACCCCGTGCTCGGTGCGCCGCCGGTCCACGGCGGCCCACACCGCGCGCCGCGCGACGGGGTCCATCCCGGTGGTCGGCTCGTCCAGCACGAGTACGGGCCGCTCCCCCACCAGCGCGGCGGCGAGGCACGCGAGGCGCCGCTGCCCGCCGGAGAGCTTCTTCAGCGCCCGCCCGGCGATCTCGGTGAGCCCCAGCTCCGCGAGGACCTCGTCCCGCTCGGCCCGTGCCGCCTTCAGCGTGAGCCCGCGCAGCCGCCCCGTGGTCTCGGCGGCGAGCGCGACGGTCAGTTCGTCCAGCGCGGTCGACTCCTGGCCGAGATAGCCGATCAGCCGCGAGGCCCGCTCGGGATGGCGCACGAGATCGTGTCCGAGGACCTCGACGGCGCCGGAGTCGGGCCGCATGAGTCCGGTGATCTGCCGTACGAGCGTGGACTTGCCGGCGCCGTTCGGCCCGAGCAGACCGAACAGCTCACCGCGCCGCACATCGAGCGAAATCCCGTCCGTGGCACGCACCTCGGGCGTCCCGGGGGCCCCACGGCCGCCGCGCGCGGCGGGGTACGTCTTGACCAAGTCGCGCACCACGCACACCGTACTCACGAGAAACGACCATACGGGGTGGGCCCGGAGCGGTTTTTTTCGGGTCTCGGATCGTCACGCCGATTCGGCGGCCCTGACGTCGATCTCGCGCCAGAAGCCCGCCCGGATCGCGTACCGGTCGTGTTCGTCGATCTGGTCGTCCTTGTGGGCCAGCAGCCCGAAGCGCGCGGCGTACCGCAGCAGTTCGCCGTCGATGCGGTGCGGGACGCGGGGGTACATCACGGAGAGCTTCTGTACGTGGCCGCTCTCCGGCAGGCGTTCCATCCAGCGGCGGGCGAAGACCTGGCCCACCTCGAACGGGTCGCCGCCGACCGTCGTGATGTCCTCCTCCCGGTCCGCCCACCGCTGCTCCGCGCTGGTGAGCTGCGCCAGGGTGGGCAGGGAGGCGGTCTCGGGCGGCTCGCCCGACGGGCCGCTCCCCGGGCGTTCCACCCAGCCCTTGTCGGAGGACCAGCGGAGCGTCGCGCCCGCGGCGTGCTGGGGCTGCGCCGGGGCGGGCCCGCGGTCGGGGCCGGGGGCGCGCAGGCCCGCCAGGTCCTTGGGGGTGGGGACGGCCTTGCCGGGCGGCGGCGCGGGGTGCGGCTCCGGGCCGCGGGCGGCGGGCTCCGGGGCCGAGCCGTTGCGGCCCGGGGGCGCCTGGACCGGTGCCTGGGCCTCCGCCGCGCGCTCCGCCGAGGCCGCGAGCGCGGACTCGGGCAGCGGCGCCGAGAGGATCGCCGCGATCTCCGGGCGCGGCGCCGGGGCGGGTGCGCAGACGCCACCGAGGTCCTTGGCGCGTACGGCCTTGGTGATCCAGGCGCGGTCCAGCACGCGGCGCTCGTCCGCCTCCGCGACCAGGTCCTCGGACTGGTTGTAGTCGCCGTCGGCGGCCTGGACCGCCCAGAGGTGGACGGCGACGCCGTGTTCCTTGGCCGACATCAGGCCGGGAAGCAGATCACCGTCGCCCGTGACCAGCACCACGTCGGAACAGGCGCGATTTCTGGCCAGTTCGGTGAGTTCTGCATGCATCGCCGCGTCGACGCCTTTCTGCGCCCAGCGGCCGTCGCTTCGCGTGAGGGCGCCGAGGCGGACCGTGACGCGCGGCATCACGCGCAGCCTCCGGTGCTCGGGCTGCGGGACCCGGTCGGGGGCGCCGTCGAACCAGTAGATACGGAGCAGCGGCTGCTCCGTATCGGCCTCGGCGCGCTCCCTGAGGCCCTGAATCAGGGCGGAGTGGTCGACGGTGATCCGGGATCGGGCCGGCTCGCCGGCCAGCAGGCTCGCGGCGGCGCCCAGCAGGTAGCCGGCGTCCACCAGGACGACGCAGCGGTCCACGCGTTCCACCCTCTTTCGGGAACCTCGGGGTCGGGGTATCGGGAGTTACTGCGAGTTTGCTTCGAGTCTGCCCGACAGCAAGAGGCTTAACGTCCGGAACTCGATCATCGGCGTGGCGGATCGGCGACGGATCACCGGTGAAGCGGTCGTGGGCCGGCCCCTCCGTCGCTCCGGAACGGTCCCGGGGCGACGGCGGGGCAGGGCTACTGGGTACCACTACACACCGCAATGATCCAAAATGCGGCGTTTCGCGCCCTATGTGAGCCTGAACGAAGCCCCTGGTCCTCAAAGAACCGCAGGAGGCAGTGCCATGGCCAAGAACAAGAACCGGGATCGCGGCAACAAACAGCACGCCCGCTCGGAGTCGGAGCGCGGCACGCAGGAGTCGAGGTCCTCGTCGATGGAGGACGCGTCCGACCAGGTGGAACAGAGGATCACGCCGTCGGACGTCGCCCACAAGCGGCAGAAGCGCTTCGGCCACAACTGACACCCGTACGAGGTAGTACGCGCAGGGGCGCGCCCGGAGAACCGGGCGCGCCCCTCCTCGTTTCCGTACGGACGCCCAGTCGGCCGGCGTTCCGTACGGACGTCCGGTCAGCCGGCCAGGCAGGCCGGGCCGAGCAGCACCTTGAGGTCGCCGAAGAGCGCCGGGTCGGGCTGGACCCGGTGCCGGTCGAGGCGGAGCACGGTGGTCTTCCTGGCGCCCTGGAGCTTGATCCGGACCTCGGAGTTGCCCCGGTGGTGGCTGAGGATCTCGCCGAGCCTGCTGACCATGGGCGGGGTGAGCTTGACCGTGGGGATGGTGATGGTGACCGGCGCGTCGGTGCCGGCCGAGGAGACGTCGGGGACCTGGAGTTCCATGGCGACGAGCCGGGGGATGTCCTCGCGCTTGTCCAGCCGGCCCTTCACGAAGACGACCGTGTCCTCGACGAGCTGGGTGGAGACGAGCTGGTAGGTCGCCGGGAAGAACATGCACTCGATCGAACCGGCCAGGTCCTCGACGGTGGCGATCGCCCAGGCGTTGCCCTGCTTGGTCATCTTGCGCTGGAGGCCGGAGATGATGCCGCCGATGGTGACGACCGCGCCGTCCGCGTGTTCCCCGCCGGTGAGCTGGGAGATCGCGGCGTCCGACTTGTCCGACAGGACGTGTTCGATGCCGAAGAGCGGGTGGTCGGAGACGTACAGGCCGAGCATCTCGCGCTCCTGCGCGAGGAGGTACGACTTGTCCCACTCGATGTCGGAGAACTCGACGTCGAGCCCGAAGCCCGGCTCGCTCGTCTCCTCGTCACCGCCGCCGAAGAGGTCGAACTGGCCCTCGGCCTCCTTGCGCTTGACCTGGACGACGTTGTCGATCATCGGTTCGTGGTGGGCGACCAGGCCCTTGCGGGTGTGGCCCATCTCGTCGAAGGCGCCGGCCTTGATGAGCGATTCGACGGTGCGCTTGTTGCAGACGACCGCTTCGACCTTGTCGAGGAAGTCGGGGAAGGTGGCGTACTTCCCCTTCGCCTTGCGGGACCGGATGATCGAGTCGACGACGTTCTGGCCGACGTTGCGGACGGCGGTCAGTCCGAAGAGGATCACGTCGTCGCCCTGCGCGGCGAAGTTGGACAGCGACTCGTTGACATTGGGCGGGAGCACCTTGATGCCCATGCGCCGGCACTCGTTGAGATAGACGGCCGACTTGTCCTTGTCGTCCTTCACGGAGGTCAGGAGCGCCGCCATGTACTCGGCCGGGTAGTTGGCCTTGAGGTAGGCCGTCCAGTAGGTGACCAGTCCGTACGCGGAGGAGTGCGCCTTGTTGAAGGCGTACCCGGCGAACGGCACCAGGACGTCCCACAGCGCCTTGATCGCCTCGTCCGAGAAGCCGTTCTTCTTGGCGCCGGCCTCGAAGAGGACGAAGTTCTTGGCCAGTTCGTCGGCCTTCTTCTTGCCCATCACGCGGCGCAGGATGTCGGCCTCGCCGAGTGAGTACCCCGCGACGATCTGGGCGGCCTTCTGCACCTGCTCCTGGTAGACGATCAGGCCGTAGGTGAGCCCGAGCACCTCTTTGAGGGGCTCCTCCAGCTCCGGGTGGATCGGGGTGATCTCCTGGCGGGCGTTCTTGCGCTCCGCGTAGTTCGTGTGCGAGTTCATGCCCATCGGGCCCGGCCGGTAGAGGGCCGAGACGGCGGAGATGTCCTCGAAGTTGTCGGGCTGCATCTGGCGCAGCAGGGAGCGCATGGGGCCGCCGTCGAACTGGAAGACGCCGAGTGTGTCGCCCCGGCAGAGCAGTTCGTACGTCTTGGGGTCGTCGAGCGGCAGCGAGAGCATCTCCAGGTCGATGCCCTTGTTGGACTTCACCATCTTGACGGCGTCGTCCATGATCGTGAGGTTGCGCAGGCCGAGGAAGTCCATCTTCAGCAGGCCGAGCGACTCGCACTGCGGGTAGTCCCACTGTGTGATCGTCACACCGTCGGTGTGCCGGACCCAGACGGGGACGTGGTCGGTGATCGTCTCGCTGGACATGATCACGCCGGCCGCGTGCACACCCATCTGCCGGACCAGGCCCTCCACACCCTTCGCGGTGTCGATGACCTTCTTCACGTCCGGCTCGTTCTCGTACATCCCCCGGATCTCGCCCGCCTCGCTGTAGCGCGGGTGCTTGGGGTCGGTGATGCCGTTGAGGTCGATGCCCTTGCCGAGGACGTCGGCGGGCATCGCCTTGGTGAGCCGGTCGCCCATCGCGTACGGGTAGCCCAGCACCCGGGCGGAGTCCTTGATGGCGTTCTTGGCCTTGATCTTGCCGTACGTGCCGATCATGGCGACCTTGTCGGCGCCGTACTTCTCGGTCACGTACCGGATGACCTCACCGCGCCGGCGCTCGTCGAAGTCGATGTCGACATCGGGCATGGAGATGCGCTCGGGGTTGAGGAACCGCTCGAAGATCAGTCCGTGCTCGATCGGGTCGAGGTCGGTGATGCCCATGGCGTACGACACGATCGAACCGGCGGCGGAGCCACGGCCGGGGCCGACCGCGATGCCGTTGTTCTTCGCCCACATGATGAAGTCGGCGACCACGAGGAAGTACCCCGGGAAGCCCATGTCGATGATGATGCCCATCTCGTACTCGACCTGGCGCATCCGGTCTTCCGGGATGCCGTTCGGGAAGCGGCGGGCCATGCCGCGCATGGTCTCCTCGCGGAACCAGGAGACCTCGGTGAAGCCCTCCGGCACCTCGAACTTGGGCATCAGGTTCCGCTCCTGGAACCAGCCCTCGGTGTCGATCTGGTCGGCGACCAGGCGGGTGTTGGCGCACCCCTCCTGCCAGGCGTCGGAGAGGTCCACGGCGTACATCTCGTCGGTCGACTTGAGGTAGTAGCCGGTGCCGTCGAAGCGGAAGCGGTCCGGGTCGGAGAGGTTCTTGCCGGTCTGGATGCAGAGCAGCGCGTCGTGGGCGGTGGCCTCGTTCGCGTACGTGTAGTGGGAGTCGTTGGTGACCAGCGGCGGGATGCCGAGCTTCTTGCCGACCTCCAGCAGCCCGTCGCGCACCCGGCGTTCGATCTCGATGCCGTGGTCCATCAGCTCCAGGAAGTACCGGTCCTTGCCGAAGATGTCCTGGTACTCGGAGGCGGCCTTCACCGCCTCGTCGAACTGACCGAGCCGCAGCCGCGTCTGGAGCTCACCGGAGGGGCAGCCGGTGGAGGCGATCAGGCCCTCGGACCACTTGGCGATGGTCTCCTTGTCCATCCGGGGCCACTTCTGGAGCCAGCCCTCCTTGTACGCGTCCGAGGAGAGCCGGAAGAGGTTGTGCAGCCCGGTGCGGTTCGCCGCCCAGATCGTCTTGTGGGTGTAACCGCCGGAACCGGAGACGTCGTCCCGCTTCTGGTGCGGCTGGCCCCACTGCACCTTCCGCTTCAGCCGCCGGGACTCGGGCGCCACGTACGCCTCGATCCCGATGATCGGCGTCACGCCCGCCTTTTTCGCCTGATGGAAGAAGTCGTAGGCCCCGTGGAGATTCCCGTGGTCGGTCATGGCGATATGGGACATGCCCATCTCTTTGCACGCCGTGAACATGTCCCCCAGCCGCGCGGCACCGTCCAGCAGCGAGTACTGGGTGTGGACATGCAGGTGCGTGAACGGGGGCTTGGTCACGGCGGGGGCCTCCAGCGAGCGGACGACACGGGTGGTTTCCCGGGGCGTCCCCGGGGGTCTCCCGAGGCTGCGGACAGTCCGGGGGAGACAGCCCCGAAGTCTACGTCGCGCGACCGACAGCGGACGGGCACCGGGGCCGTCCGGGACGAGGCGCCGGGGCCCGCCGGACGGCCACCCGGGCGCGCCGGAACGGGCACTCAGGCGCGCCGGAACGGGCACTCGCGGACGGCTTCGCGCGTTGCCCCTCCGAGGACGCGCCGCGCCCTTCGAGGGGCAGCGTCGCCCCGTAGTCGTCCGTCCACCCACCGCCACCAGGAGGCACCCCGCGATGTCGGTTCCGCGACCCGTCGAAGAAGCCGAGGAGCAGCGCGGAGAGGAGATACTCTCCGTTTTCGACACCGCGTTCGGTGAGCTCCTGGCCGCTGATCCAGCAGCCTTCCGGGTGAAGTTCCGGAAGATGGCGGCCTCCGCGTTCGCCTTCTACCGGGGTACGGCGTGCCTGTTCTACGACGATCTGGCGCGGGAGGCGGCCGGGGCGGGCGCCGGGGACGACGCCCCGTTCCTCGACGAGCGTACGGGCCGGGTGTGGATCCACGGCGATCTGCACGCGGAGAACTTCGGCACGTACATGGACGCCAACGGCCGGCTGATCTTCAACGTGAACGACTTCGACGAGGCGTACATCGGCCCGTTCACCTGGGACCTGAAGCGGTTCGCCGCCTCGCTCGCGCTGATCGGCTACCAGAAGGCGCTCAGCGACGCCCAGATCACCGAGCTGGTGGAGATCTACGCGGGCGCCTACCGCGAACGCGTCCACGCGCTGGCGGCCGGCGCGAAGAACGACGAGGTGCCGCCCTTCACCCTGGACACGGCCCAGGGCCCGCTGCTCACCGCGCTGCGCTCGGCCCGCTCGCTGACGCGCTTCTCGCTGCTGGACTCGATGACGGAGATCCGGGAGTACGAGCGGCGCTTCGCGGCGGGCGGCGGCTCCATCGAGCTGGACGCGGCCACCCGGTACAAGATCCTCGCGGCCTTCGACGGCTATCTGGAGACGCTGCCGGAGTCCAGCCTGACCCGCCCCGACTCGTACCGCGTCAAGGATGTCGTGGGCCGGCGCGGCATCGGCATCGGCTCGGCGGGGCTGCCCTCGTACAACATCCTGCTGGAGGGCAACAGCGACGCCCTGGAGAACGACGTCGTGATCTACCTGAAGCAGGCGCAGACCCCGGCGGTCTCCCGGCACATCACCGACGGGGCCGTCCGCGGCTACTTCCAGCACGAGGGCCACCGCACGGTGATCTCGCAGCGGGCCCTCCAGGCGCACGCGGACCCCTGGCTGGGCTGGACGGAGCTGGACGGCGCGGGACAGCTCGTCGCGGAGGTCTCGCCGTACGCGGTGGACCTGGACTGGTCGGACCTGGACGACCCGGAGGAGATAGCCGCGGTCGTCGCGGACCTCGGCAGGGCGACGGCGACGATGCACGCGGCGGCGGACGACGAGAGCGGGCACTCCCTGGTGCCGTTCTCCACGGAGCGCGCCATCGACGCGGCGATCGCCGCCGACGAGGACGGCTTCGGAGCGCTGCTGGTGGAGTTCGCGCACACGTACGGGGCGCGGGCCAGGGCGGACCACCAGATCTTCGTGGACCTGTTCCGCAACGGCCGGCTGGCGTAGGGCACCGACCAGGCCCCGGTCCCGGTGGCGGATTCCGTAACGCTTTAGGGATCGCTTACCGGGACCCATGGCACACTCGGCGACGATGGACATATCCGGGACGCGGCTCAGGGCGGCGCGGGCAGCACTCTTCACGGCACTGGTCGTGACGCTGTCCGCGGGCTCGCACGTGCTGCTGTCCCGGACCCCGCTGCCGCTCTCCCTGGTCGCCGGGCTCGGCGCCGTGGTGTTCGCGCTCAGCTACGCGGCGGCGGGCCGCGAGCGCGGCTTCTGGCGGATCGCCGCCCTGCTCGTCCCGCTCGAACTGGCCGCGGACACGATCTTCACCAGCGGCCAGCGCGTCTGCTACGGCCCCTCGGGCGGCCCCGTGGCGGGGTCGCTGCGCTCGGTCGGCTTCGACGTCCTGTGCGGCGGCGCCCTCGGCACCCCGCTGCCCGGGGTGGCCTCGTCCCGGTCCACCGCCGCCGCGCTGCTGGACTCCCCCGATCCCGCCCTGCCGTGGCTGCTGCTGGCCGTCCACGTCTCGGTGGGGCTGCTCGCCGCGGCCTGGCTGCGGCACGGCGAGGCGGCGCTCTCCCGGCTGGTACGGACCGCGGCCGTCAGTGCCTTCCGGCCGCTGCTGATCGCGTGCGCCGTGGTCTCCACGGCCGCCCGGGCGGTACGGCGCGCCGTGCGCCCCACCGGCCGCCCGCGTCCCTCCCGTCACCGGCTCCTCGTCCACTCCGTGGGACGGCGGGGCCCGCCCCGAGCGGTGCCCGCCGCCGCCTGAGGCTCTTCACGAGCCCGCGCGGCCGCACCCCTCCCCTCCCCCAGCCGCAGCACGTCATCACACGGAGCCAATCACCATGAGCGCACGCAACAGCAAGGCCAGCAAGGAAGCCGCCCGCGAGCGGCTGCGCGCCGAACGCGAACGGCAGGCGAAGAAGGACAAGGTACGCCGCCAGCTCGTCGTCATCGGCTCGGCCGTCGCCGTCCTCGCGATAGCCGGCGGCGTCGGCTACGCCGTCGTCCAGTCCAACAAGCCCTCCCACTGGGAGACGGCGAAGGAAGAGAAGACCGTCGTCGCCCCCAAGAACACCGAGGGCACGAACGGCACCACCGTGGTCATCGGCAAGCCGGACGCCAAGAAGACGCTCGAACTGTACGAGGACTCCCGCTGCCCCGTCTGCGCGAGCTTCGAGCAGACCGTCGGCCCGACGGTCCAGAAGGACATCGACGCCGGCAAGTTCAAGATCAAGTACATCGGCGCGACCTTCATCGACAACTCCGACAACGGCGAGGGCTCGAAGAACGCCCTGTCGGCGCTGGGCGCGGCGCTCAACGTGAGCCCCGAGGCGTTCCTGGAGTACAAGACGGCGCTCTACTCGGCGAAGTACCACCCCGAGGAGTCGCAGGACAAGTTCGCCAAGGACAGCTACCTCCTCGAAGTGGCCGGCTCGGTGAACGCGCTCAAGGGCAACGCGACGTTCAAGAAGGACGTCGAGAGCGGTACGTACGACGCCTGGGCGATGAAGATGTCCGCCACCTTCGACAAGAGCGGCGTCCAGGGCACGCCCACCCTGAAGATGGACGGCAAGAAGCTCACGAGCCCGGGCAGCGACAACCCGCCGATGACCGTGGCGGACTTCGACACCGCGATCGCCGCGGCGCTCAAGGGCTGACGGAACACGCCGCCCCGCGGACCGCCGGCGACGGCCGGTCCGCAGGGGCGCACGGCTCAGAGCGAGTCGATGAAGGCGAGCCCGGTCCGCCAGGTCTCCTCGGCGGCCCGCTCGTCGTAGTCCGGCAGCTCCGGGTCGGTGAAGAGGTGCCCGGCGCCGGGGTAGCGGTAGACCTCCACGTCCGCCCCCGCCTGCCGCATCCGCAGGTACCAGGCGGTCAGCCAGTCGTGCGGCTCGAAGGGATCGGGGTCCGCCACATGGAGCTGTACGGGGAGCTCGTCCACGGACGCGTTCTCCGCGATGTCGGACGTACCGTGCAGGAGCAGCAGCCCGCGCGCCTTCGCGTCGCCCAGCGCCAGGTTCTGCGCGATGGAGCCGCCGAGCGAGAGCCCCACGTACACCAGTCCGCGCTCGGAGTACGGCGCCGCCGCCAGCACCGCCCGGCGCAGCAGTTCCTCCTTGCCGATCCGGTCCTTCAGCGCCATTCCCTCCTCGACGGTGGAGGCGGTTTCCCCCTCGAAGAGGTCGGGCACGCGCACCTCGTGCCCGGCGGCACGCAGCCGGTCGGCCGCCGCGTGCACCGCGGGGCGCAGACCGTAGACGGAGTGGAAGAGCATGATGTTCATCCGGACATCCTGCCAGCCCGTCCGGACCCGACCGAGAGACCCCGGCCCCCACGAGAGGCCCACGTAGGAGACCGATGGAGAACGCACTGCGCCCACTGATCGTGCTCGGCGGCACGGTCCTGCTCACCCTGGCGCTCGGCTGGGCGGTGGACCTGCTGCTGCGCCGCGCGGACGACCGCCACCCCGAGACCCCGCTGTGGGGCCTGCTGCGGCGCTGCGGGGTACCGCTGCAGGTGCTGCTGCTGACCGCCCTGCTGCGCGGCACGTACCGCGAGACCGGCTGGCAGCTCATCGAGGACTACCACACCGACATCGGCCGAGCCCTCTCCCTGGTGATAATCGGATCGGGTGCCTGGCTGGTCGTACGAGTCGTCTCCGTGGTGGTCGAGTCGTCGTACGCCCGCTACGCGTCCTCGACCCGCGACCCGGCCCGGGTGCGCAGGGTCCGTACGCAGGTCACGCTGATGATGCGGATCATCATCGCCGTGGTCGTGGTGGTCGCGGTCGCGGCGATGCTGCTGACCTTCCCCGACCTGCGCAGCATCGGCACCTCGATGCTGGCCTCCGCGGGCATCATCGGCATCGTCGCCGGTGTCGCCGCCCAGTCCACGCTCAGCAATCTCTTCGCCGGGTTCCAGATCGCCTTCGGCGACATGGTGCGCATCGGGGACACGGTGGTGGTCGACGGCGAGTGGGGCGTGGTCGAGGAGGTCACGCTCACCTTCCTCGCCGTACGGACCTGGGACGAGCGGCGCATCACCATGCCCGTCTCGTACTTCACCAGCAAGCCCTTCGAGAACTGGTCGCGCGGCGGGGTCCAGATGACCGGCACGGTCTTCTTCCAGCTCGACCACTCCGCGCCGGTGCCGCTGATGCGCGAGAAGCTCCAGGAGATCCTCGCGGAGTGCCCGGCGTGGGACGGCCGGGACTGGAGCCTGGCCGTCACGGACACCACCCCGACCACGATCGAGGTGCGCGCGGTGGTCACGGCCAAGGACGCGGACGACATCTGGAAGGTGCGCTGCGCGGTACGGGAGCAGATGGTGGCCTGGCTGGCCGCGCACCACCCGTACGCCCTGCCGAGGATCGTGGGCGAGGTCGCCGCGCCGCCCGCCGCACGGAGCCGGGTCCCCGCGACCAGGGAGCCCGGGGAGGAGACCGACGACGGCCGGGAGGACCGCGACAGCCGGGAGGCGGGCACCGGCCGCGGCTGACGTACCCGCGCCCGTCAGTGCATGCTGCGTACGTCGAGGTGGCGCAGGACCCGGTCGACGATCTCCGGGTCCGCGCCCGGCTCGTTACGGGCCGAGAGGACCTCGTGGCGGGCCGCCGACATCATCTCGCGCTGGATGCGCAGCATGGTCCGGCCTCTGGCGACGCGCTGCGCCGCCCACTCGCGGCGCTCGTCGTCCGCCAGGTCGGGACTGATCCGCAGCCCGATGTCGTAGGCCGCGCGCAGCAGCCGTTCGCTGACGTCCTCCGGCAGCTCCTCGACGCCCTCGATCTCCTTCAGCCGGCTCTTGGCCGCCTTGGCCGCGCGGAGCGCGAGCGCGTGCTCCAGCTCGTGCTCCGCCTGCGAGTCCGCCCGCACCCCGAGCCGCTTCACCAGCCAGGGCAGCGTCAGCCCCTGGACGACGAGGGTCGCCATGATGACCGCGAACGCGATGAAGATGATCTCCTCGCGCCCCGGGAAGGGCTGCCCGTCGTCGGTCTCCAGCGGGATCGCGAGCGCCAGGGCGACCGAGGCCACCCCGCGCATCCCGGCCCACCACATGACGACGGTCTCGCGCCAGCTGGTCGGGATCTCCTCGTCGTAGTCCCGGATCTTGTGCATCCGCTTGGCCAGCCAGGTCGCGGGCAGCAGCCACAGCAGCCGTACGAACACGACGACCCCGACCACCGCCGCGCCCCAGCCGAGCATCTCCGACGTCCGGCCCTCGGCCGCGCCGAACGCGTTGTGCAGCTCAAGGCCGATGAGACCGAAGGCGACCCCGGTCACCAGTGTGTCGACGACCTGCCAGAAGGAGTTGCCCGCCAGCCGTCCCATGACGTCGTCGGCGTCCGCCGTGTGGGTGGCCAGGAAGAGCGCGGTGGTGAGGACGGCGAGCACCCCGGAGCCGTGCAGTTCCTCCGCCAGGACGTAGCTGACGAACGGCACCAGCAGCGACAGACCGATCTGGAGGGTCGCGTCGCCGAGCAGCGACATCAGCTTGTTGGTGAGCCAGCCGAGCGCGAGCCCCACCGCCACGGCCACCACCGCGGAGAGGACCAGGGAGCCGACGGCGCCGGGCCAGGAGAAGGTCCCGCTGACGGCCGCCGCGATCGCCACGTGGTAGAGCACGATCGCCGTGACGTCGTTGAAGAGACCCTCGCCCTCCAGGATGGAGACGAGCCGCCGGGGCAGCCCCAGCGATCCGGCCACGGCGGTCGCCGCCACCGGGTCGGGCGGGGCGACCAGCGCGCCGAGCGCGACCGCGGCGGCGATCGGCAGGCCGGGCACCACCGAGTTGGCCACCGCGGCCACGGCCGCCGTGGTCACGAAGACCAGCGCGACCGCCAGCAGGAAGATGGGGCGCAGATTCGCCGTGAACTGCCGCCAGGAGGTGCGCTGTACGGCGGCGTACAGCAGCGGCGGCAGCAGGAGCGGAAGGATGAAGTCCGGTGGCACCTGCACATTCGGTACGAACGGGAGCAGCGCCAGGACGACCCCGACGATCGTCATCAGCACCGGCGACGGCAGCCCCAGCTTGTCGCCGAGCGGAACGGTGAGCACCGCCCCGAGCAGCAGGACGATCAGCAGTGCCAACTGGTCCACGGGGCCCTCCGGTGGTCGAAAGCCGTCGAAAGCCTTGGCGGCAGACAAGGGTGATCAAGGCCCCAAGCCTGCCATGAGCCCCGTACGCCCCAGGTCAGGGGGTACGGACGCCTGGTCCCCGGCCGACCGGCCCGCCCGGGCCCCACCGCCTCGGAGCCTCCTCGGTGCAGCCCGGAGCAGCCCCGAAGCCGTCCCGGAGTCGCCTCAGAACCGCCGCAGGACCCGGCGCATGGAGCGGTGCGGCATGCCCGCGTCCGGGAATTCGGGGCCGTACGCCTCGTATCCGAGCCGTTCGTAGAAGCCGAGCGCGTGCGACTGCGCGTGCAGGTCGACCACCCGGAGGCCGCGCTCCCGCGCCGCGTCCTCGATGGCCCGCACGAGCGCCGCGCCGATGCCGAGGCCGCGGGCCGTGGCGCGGACCGCGAGCCGCCCCAGGGAGCCGGTGTCCGGGTCGCCGCCGGTACGGTCGGCCGCGCCGGGCCCGTACAGCAGCCGTCCGGTGCCCAGCGGCACCCCGTCGTCCCGTACGGCGAGCACCTGGACCGCGTCACCGTCCCGGCCGTCGTACTCCAGCTCCTCGGGCACCCGCTGCTCGACGACGAAGACCTCCTTGCGGACCGCGAAGCACGCCTCGATGTCCGCGGGCTCCGTCGCGACCCGCAGTGCGTAGCCGGGCGCGGTCACGCGTTGCTCTCCGCCCTGACCTTGTCCAGCGCGCCCTGGAGGTCGGCGGGATAGGTGCTCGCGTACTCGACCCAGCGCCCGTCCGACGGGTGCTCGAAGCCGAGGCGTACGGCGTGCAGCCACTGCCGGGTCAGTCCGAGCCGCTTGGCGAGGGTGGGGTCGGCGCCATAGGTCAGATCACCCACGCAGGGGTGGCGGTGGGCGGACATGTGCACCCGGATCTGGTGCGTACGGCCCGTCTCCAGCTTGATGTCGAGCAGCGAGGCGGAGCGGAACGCCTCGATCAGGTCGTAGTGCGTGACCGACGGCTTGCCCTCGGCGGTGACGGCCCACTTGTAGTCGTGGTTCGGATGGCGGCCGATGGGCGCGTCGATCGTGCCGCTCATCGGGTCCGGGTGCCCCTGCACCAGCGCGTGGTAGCGCTTGTCGACGACGCGCTCCTTGAACTGCGCCTTGAGCAGGGTGTACGCGCGCTCCGACTTGGCGACGACCATCAGCCCGGAGGTCCCGACGTCCAGCCGGTGCACGATGCCCTGGCGCTCGGCCGCGCCGGAGGTCGAGATGCGGTAGCCGGCGGCGGCCAGACCGCCGATGACCGTCGTGCCGGACCAGCCGGGGCTGGGGTGCGCGGCGACGCCGACCGGCTTGACGATGACGACGATGTCCTCGTCGTCGTGCACGATCTCCATGCCCTCGACGGGCTCGGCGACGATCTGCACGGGCGCGGGGGCCGCCGGCATCTCGACCTCCAGCCAGGCCCCGCCGTTCACGCGCTCGGACTTCCCGACCACGGCGCCGTCGACCTGGACCTTCCCGGAGGCGGCCAGCTCGGCCGCCTTCGTACGGGAGAAGCCGAACATGCGGGCTATGGCGGCGTCGACGCGCTCGCCCTCCAGGCCGTCGGGCACGGGCAGGGTTCTGATCTCGGGAAAGCTCACCTGTCGAGTATGCCTTGTGGCTACGACAGCCCCGACCGCGTGCCCTCCGGCCCCTCAGTCCTTGTGCACGGTCCCGTCGGGGTCGAGCCCCCGGAAGGAGAGCAGCACGATCAGGATGCCGCCGCAGACGATCGCGGAGTCGGCGAGGTTGAAGACCGCGAAGTGCGCGGGCGCGATGAAGTCCACCACGGCGCCCTGGAAGACCCCGGGCGAGCGGAAGATCCGGTCGGTGAGGTTGCCGAGCGCGCCGCCGAGCAGCAGCCCGAGCGCGATCGCCCACGGCAGGCTGTAGAGCTTGCGCGCCAGCCGGGCGATCACCACGATCACCGTCGCCGCGATGATCGTGAAGATGACGGTGAACGCCTCGCCGATACCGAAGGCGGCGCCCGCGTTCCTGATCGCCTCGAACTTCAGCAGATCGCCGATGACCTCGATCGGCTCGTGGTGCTCCAGCTTGGCCACCACCAGCATCTTGGTCCCGAGGTCCAGCAGGTACGCCAGGAGCGCGACCGTGAAGAGGGCGGCGATCTTGCGCTTGCCCTTCGGCTGCTCGGCCGTGGCCGCGGTCTCGTCGTCGTTCCCGTTGTCGCTGTCTTTGTCAACGGACGGCGTACCGATGCTGCGCTCCGCCTCTGCCACGTGAGTCCCTCAACCTGCTGGAGTACTGGGTACCTGACTGAGGACGAGGGTACGTCACACCGGTACCCCCGTCCCCGTACCTCCGCACCGGCCGCCCGGTCGGCACCCGGCCCCGGGGGGCGCGGGGTCCGCGCCCGCCGTGCGGCCTGTGGTGTGGATCAGGCCCTAGCCTCGCCGTTCCTGCTTCTGCTTGTCCTCCACGCAGAGGGTGGCCCGGGGGAACGCCTGCATCCTGGCCTTGCCGATCGGCTTGCCGCAGACCTCGCAGAGGCCGTAGGTGCCCGCGTCGAGCCGCAGCAGTGCCCGTTCGGTCTGCTCCAGCATCTCGCGGGCGTTGGCGGCGAGCGACATCTCGTGCTCCCGCGTGATGTTCTTCGTACCGGTGTCCGCGTCGTCGTCACCGGCGCCGTCCCCGGAGTCCCGCATCAGCCCGGCCAGCGCGGCCTCCGACGCGGTGATCTCGGCGGTCAGCCGGGCGATCTCGCTCTCCAGGCCGGTACGGGCCTCGGCGACCTCCTCCGGGGTCCAGGGGTCCTCACCGGGCCGTACCGCGAGTTCCCCGGGCGCCGACGCGTCGGCCTGGGCCGTGGACACCGCCGTGGCACCGGCCGGGCCTCCGCCGCCCGCGGTCTTCTTAGCTCCCACCGTTCTGGCTCCCGTCTGTTCCGCGGCCTGGGCCGCCCCCTCGGCCGCGGACGCGGCCTGCTTCGCAGGTGCCTTGCTCGCCGGCGCCTTCTTCGCGGGGACCTTCTTCGCGGCCGTCCTGCCGGTCGCCGCTTTCCCGCTCGGAGCCTTCTTCGCCGGCGCCTTCGTGTCCGGTGCGCTCTTCGCCGTCGCCTTCTTCGCCGCGGCCTTCTCGGCGGTGGCCTTCTCGGCCACCGGTTTCCCGGCCGCCGCCTTTTTCGCCGTCGCCTTCTTGGCCGGCGCCTTCTTCGTGGCCGCCTTCTTCGTGGCCGCTTTCTTGGCCACCGCCTTCTTCGCGGTCGTCCTCTTCGCCGTCGCGTTCTTCTCCGCCGCGGGTTCCGCCACGGTCGTTTCCTTCGCGGCGGTCTTCTTCGCCACCATGGCCGCGGCCCCTTCACATAGCGCGATCTGCTCGCGAATCGTGCTGGGACGATAAATCGACACCAGCCCCGCGGCAACGGGGCACGCCGCCCTCTCCGGCCCCTCCCCATGGCGTGAGAACACCGGCCTCCCTGCGTTGTGCCCAGCTCCCCGCCCGGTAATCCGCCGCCGCGCGCGCCACGCCGTACGCGGGCGCCGGTATAACCATTCGGGTCATACGCTCGGCCGTACGGCGCCCTCCGCTCCCCGGTCCCACCGGCACCCTCCCGGGCGCGCGCTCCCCCGCCCGGCCGGCCGCCCCGCCCGCCGTAAAACCGGTCGGCCGGGCCGGGCGCCGCCCCGTACACTGGGCCCAGCGAGAGGCGTGGATGGGGACGAGTAGCGTCGTACGCGGCCATGAGCGACCCGGGGACGGTGCGAGCCCGGGGGCAGAGCGCGACGTGAAGCATCACCCCGGAGCCGCCGGAAGAAAGCCCAGGTCACCCCGGGGCGAGTAGAACCGGCAGCGCGACCCCAATGAGGGGGCCACGGGCGGCGACGCCCGGGGCCAAGAAGGGTGGTACCGCGGGAGCCCAGCTCTCGTCCCTTCGACGGAGACGCCGCAGATCCGCCGGAGGAAGCCCCCGATGACACCAGAACCCGCGCCGACGACCGCGACCGGCCCCCGGTACCGCCAGGTGCCCGCCCAGGTCGACCTGCCCGCGCTGGAGCACGCCGTGCTCGACCTGTGGCGTGAGAACAAGGTCTTCGAAAAGAGCCTCGAACAGTCCGAGGGCCGCCCCGAATGGGTCTTCTACGAGGGCCCGCCCACCGCCAACGGCATGCCGGGCGCGCACCACATCGAGGCCCGCGTCTTCAAGGACGTCTTCCCGCGCTTCCGCACCATGCGCGGCTACCACGTCGCCCGCAAGGCCGGCTGGGACTGCCACGGCCTGCCCGTGGAGCTGGCCGTCGAGAAGGAGCTCGGCTTCACCGGCAAGCAGGACATCGAGGCGTACGGCATCGCCGAGTTCAACGCCAAGTGCCGCGAGTCCGTCACCCGGCACACCGACGCGTTCGCCGAGCTGACGACCCGCATGGGGTTCTGGACGGATCTCGACAACGCGTACCGGACCATGAACCCGGAGTACATCGACTCCGTCTGGTGGTCCCTGAAGGAGATCTTCGGCAAGGGCCTGCTGGTCCAGGACTACCGGGTCGCGCCCTGGTGCCCGCGCGACCAGACCGGGCTCTCCGACCACGAACTGGCGCAGGGGTACGAGACGGTCGTCGACCCCTCGGTCTTCGTCCGCTTCCCGCTCACCTCGGGCCCGCTCGCCGGCGAGGCGTCCCTGCTGGTCTGGACGACGACCCCCTGGACGCTGGTCTCGAACACCGCGGTCGCCGCGCACCCCGACGTCCGGTACGTCGTCGCGACGGACGGCACGGAGCGGCTCGTCGTCGCCGAGGCCCTGGTCGGCAAGGCGCTGGGCGAGGGATGGGAGACCACCGGCGCGTCCTTCACGGGCCGCGACATGGAGCGGTGGACGTACGACCGCCCCTTCACCCTCGTGGAGTTCCCCGAGGAGGCTCACTACATCGTCAACGCCGCGTACGTGACCACGGAGGACGGCACGGGCCTGGTCCACCAGTCCCCCGCCTTCGGTGAGGACGACCTCGCGGTCTGCCGCTCGTACGGCCTCCCTGTCGTCAACCCGGTCCGCCCCGACGGCACGTTCGAGGCCGGCCTTCCGCTGGTCGGCGGCGTCTTCTTCAAGAAGGCCGACGAGGTGCTGACGGCGGACCTCAAGGAGCGCGGCCGGCTCTTCCGCCACGTGCCGTACGAGCACAGCTACCCGCACTGCTGGCGCTGCCACACCGCGCTCCTCTACTACGCGCAGCCGTCCTGGTACATCCGTACGACGGCCGTCAAGGACCGCCTCCTGGAGGAGAACGAGCGGACGAACTGGTTCCCCGACTCGGTCAAGCACGGCCGGTACGGCGACTGGCTGAACAACAACGTCGACTGGGCGCTCTCCCGCAACCGCTACTGGGGCACCCCTCTGCCGATCTGGCGCTGCGAGGACGGCCACCACACGTGCGTGGGCTCGCGCGCCGAGCTGACGGAGCTGACCGGCACCGACCAGAGCGGGCTCGACCCGCACCGCCCCTTCATCGACGCGGTGACCTTCACCTGCCCGCAGGACGGCTGCGAGCTGACCGCCGTCCGCGTCCCCGAGGTCATCGACGCCTGGTACGACTCGGGTTCCATGCCGTTCGCGCAGTGGGGCTACCCGTACAAGAACAAGGAACTCTTCGAGAAGCGCTACCCGGCGCAGTTCATCTCGGAGGCCATCGACCAGACGCGCGGCTGGTTCTACACGCTGATGGCCGTCGGCACGCTCGTCTTCGACAAGTCGAGTTACGAGAACGTCGTCTGCCTCGGCCACATCCTCGCCGAGGACGGCAGGAAGATGTCCAAGCACCTGGGCAACATCCTCCAGCCGATCCCGCTCATGGAGCAGCACGGCGCGGACGCGGTGCGCTGGTTCATGGCGGCCGGCGGCTCCCCCTGGTCGGCCCGGCGCGTGGGGCACGGCACGATCCAGGAGGTCGTGCGGAAGACCCTCCTCACGTACTGGAACACGGTCGCCTTCCAGGCGCTGTACGCCCGTACGTCCGGCTGGGCGCCGAGCGCCGCCGACCCGGCCCCGGCCGACCGGCCGCTGCTCGACCGCTGGCTGCTGAGCGAGCTGCACGCGCTGGTCGACCAGACCACGCAGGCGCTGGACGCGTACGACACCCAGCGGGCCGGCAAGCTGCTCTCGGCCTTCGTCGACGACCTGTCGAACTGGTACGTACGCCGCTCGCGCCGCCGCTTCTGGCAGGGCGACAAGGCCGCGCTGCGCACACTGCACGACGTGGTCGAGACGGTGACGCGGCTGATGGCCCCGATGACCCCGTTCATCACGGAGCGGGTCTGGCAGGACATGGTCGTACCGGTCGCCCCGGACGCGCCCGAGTCCGTGCACCTGGCGACCTGGCCGGAGGCGGACCTGTCGGTGATCGACCCGACGCTCTCCCGCCAGATGGCGCTGGTACGGCGGCTGGTGGAGCTGGGCCGCGCGACGCGTGCCGAGTCGGGGGTGAAGACCCGCCAGCCGCTCTCGCGCGCCCTGATCGCGGCGACGGGCTTCGAGGCGCTCTCGCCGGAACTGCGCGCCCAGATCACCGAGGAGCTGAACGTCTCCGCGCTGGCGACGCTCTCCGAGGTGGGCGGCTCGCTGGTCGACACGACGGCGAAGGCGAACTTCCGCGCGCTGGGCAAGCGCTTCGGCAAGGGCGTCCAGGCCGTGGCGAAGGCGGTCGCGGAAGCGGACGCGGCGGCCCTGTCCGCGGCGCTGCGCGACGGTACGGCGTCGGTGACGGTGGACGGCGAGAGCGTCTCGCTCGCCCCGGACGAGGTGATCATCACGGAGACCCCGCGTGAGGGCTGGTCGGTCGCCTCCGACTCCGGCGCGACGGTCGCCCTTGACCTGGAGATCACCCCGGAGCTGCGCCTGGCGGGCCTGGCACGGGACGCGATCCGCCTGATCCAGGAGGCCCGCAAGAACAGCGGCCTGGACGTGGCGGACCGGATCACGGTGCGCTGGACGGCGACGGACGACGCGACGACGGAGGCGCTGACGGCGCACACGCCGCTGATCGCGGACGAGGTCCTGGCGACGGACTTCGCCCCGGGCGACGCGGACGCCACGTACGGCACCCCGTTCGAGGACGAGGGCCTGTCCCTCACGTTCCGCCTCCGCAAGGTGTAAGCCCCTCAAGGGCCCCCTCGAGCCCGTCCGGCATTCGAGGACCGGGGCCCGGGGCGGAGCCCCGGTTCGGGAAGGGGCGGGTAGGGGAATGCCCCGCGCGGCGGCCCCCACCCGCACCCCGCACCGGCGGGGTCATGCAAAAGGGCTGGGCCCGGGACACACGTCCCGGGCCCAGCCCTTTTCAGCCTGCCGACGGCTGCGCGTACCTCACGCGCGAACCTGTCAGTTGTCGTCCTCGTCGATCAGGAAGCCACGCATCGGCGACGGCGCCTGCTGCATCGGCTGCGGCGCCTGCGGCCGTACCGGTGCCATCGGCTGCGTCATCGCGGGCGACATCTGCTGCTGCCCGCCGTACGACGGACCCGGCGACGGCGCGCCCATCGAGGGGCCCCCCATCGAGGGACCGCCCATGGACGGGCTGCCGCCCATGCTGTGGCCCATCGCGCCCGCGCCGGCCGGAGCCATCGAGGGCGACGGCGGCAGCGAGGCGGTCGCCGGGGTGCGCGGCGGGGCCAGCGAGTCGTCCGCCTGGGTCTCCAACTGCCGGAGCTGGCTCTCCAGGTAGGACTTCAGCCGCGTACGGTATTCGCGCTCGAAGCCGCGCAGGTCCTCGACCTTGCGCTCCAGCGTCGCGCGCGCGGACTCCAGGGAGCCCATCGCCACGCGGTGCTTCTCCTGCGCGTCCCGCTCCAGCGCGTCCGCCTTGGCGCGCGCGTCGCGCTCCAGGCCCTCGGCACGGCTACGGGCCTCGCCCACGATCTTGTTGGCCTCGGAACGCGCCTCGGCGATCGCCTGGTCGGCGGTCTGCTGGGCGAGGGAGAGCACGCGTGCGGCGCTGTCACCGCCGGGACCCTGACCGGGCTGGCCCATCTGCGGACCGTGGCCGCCCATGGGGCCGCCCATCGGACCGCCCATGGGGCCGCCCTGCTGCTGCATGGGGCCACCCTGGCCCATCGGACCGCCCTGGCCCATGGGTCCGCCCTGCTGCATCGGGCCACCCTGCATGGGGCCGCCCTGCTGCTGCATGGGACCACCCTGGCCCATCGGACCGCCCTGCATGGGGCCGCCCTGGCCCATCGGACCGCCCTGGCCCATCGGACCGCCCTGGCCCATGGGTCCGCCCTGCTGCATCGGGCCACCCTGGCCCATCGGGCCGGGGCCGTGCTGCTGCTGGCCCTGCGGCCCCTGGCCGTGGGCGCTCGGGCCCGCGGGAAGCTGGGGTGCGCCACCGGGCAGTTGGGGCGGGCCCATCTGCGGGGGCTGCTGCTGTTGCGGCGGTCCGGATATGGCGGCGGGCACCGGAGCCCCGGGTCGGTCCTGCTGCTCGGGCGGCTTGCGCATGGACTGCTGCTGCTGGTTCTGCGCGGCGGCACGCGTCGCCGCGGCCAGCTTGGCGCGCAGGTCCTCGTTCTCGCGGAGCAGGCGGGTCAGTTCGGCCTCGACCTCGTCGAGAAAGGCATCGACCTCGTCCTCGTCGTAGCCTTCTCGGAGGCGGACGGTTGTGAACTGCTTGTTCCGCACGTCCTCGGGGGTCAACGGCATCTCTTCTTCACCTCTACGTAGTCGTCGGCAGTCGGCAAGACCGTTTCGTTCACATTCCCCTCGCAAGGTTGCTGACAACCGCGATGAGGATGTAAACGATGATCATCAGAACGAAGAAGGACAGGTCGAGTGCCACGCCCCCGAGACGCAGCGGCGGGATGAACCGCCGCAGAAGCTTGAGCGGTGGATCGGTGACAGTGTAGGTGGCCTCCAGAATGACCACCATCGCCTTGCCTGGCTGCCATGAGCGCGCGAACTGGAAGACGTAATCCATGACCAACCGGAAAATCAGCACGATGAGGAAGCACATCAGCGCGATGTAGACCACCTGTAGTGCGATGCCCATCCCGCTGCTTCCCTCTCCCCTGGCTCACTCTGATTCCGGTCGCGTCGGCGGGCCGTTCCCGCCGTACGACCGGGTCGTTCCCGGTGCTGTGTTCTAGCTCTGGTTGAAGAATCCGCCCTCTGCGATGCGGGCCTTGTCCTCCGCCGTGACATCGACGTTAGCAGGAGAGAGCAGGAACACCTTCTGCGTCACCCGCTCAATGCTGCCATGGAGACCGAAGACGAGTCCCGCGGCAAAGTCGACAAGTCGCTTCGCGTCCGTGTCGTCCATCTCCGTGAGGTTCATGATCACCGGAGTGCCCTCGCGGAAGTGTTCCCCGATGGTACGGGCCTCGTTGTAGGTCCTCGGATGCAGCGTGGTGATGCGGTAGGGCTCCCGCTCGGACACGACCTTGGGCATGATCACAGGTGCGTTCTTCTCCAGGCTGGGACGTTCAGGTGTGATGGATGCCACGGGGGCGATTCGGGCCGGACGTCCACTGTCCGCCGCGAGCGAAACCGGCTCGCGGTCGCGCTGCGCGGGCGGTTGGGCCACGCGCACGGGCTCTTCCCGCTCGGGCTGGTGTACGGGCTGGTGACGCCGGTGCTCGCGTTCCGGCTCCGGCTCGGGTTCGAAATCATCGTCGGGGTCGAAGCCCCGGCCGTCGTACCCATCGTCCTCCACGAGGCCGAGGTAGACCGCCATCTTGCGCATCGCGCCGGCCATGCTCTGGGTCCTCCGCTCTGTGGTGGATCGGCCTCGTCACCAAGTGCCCTCGATCCACTGGGTCTGACCGCCTTTCGGCGGAAATGACCATATTTTCTGCTGTGGTCCGACTCGCTTCGCGACGTTACCCGAGCCGAGGTCGGACTCCGAGTACCGCCGTACCGACGCGTACATGTGTCGCTCCCGCCGCTACCGCGTCCTCAAGGTCCGCGCTCATCCCCGCCGAGACCATGTTCGCAGCCGGATGGTCCGCGCGCAGTCGGGATGCCAATTCCAGCAACCGGTCGAACGCGGCCCGTTGCCGGCCCGCGTACCGGCCGGCGAGCGGCGCCACGGTCATCAGACCGTCGAGCCGCAACCCCGGCGCACCGGCCACCGCGGCGGCCAACTCCTCGATGCCGTCGGGCGCCACACCACCCCGCGCCCCACGCTCGCCGGACTCGGCGTCGAGGGCGACCTGAAGCAGGCAGCCGACCTCACGCTCCGTGCGTACCGCCGCGGCGGAGAGTGCGGAGACGAGCTTGGCGCGGTCGACAGATTGCACCACATCGGCGTAACTGGCTACGGAACGGACCTTGTTCGTCTGCAATTGACCCACAAAATGCCAGGTCAACGACAAATCTTCACAAGCCGCCGCCTTGGGGGCGGCGTCCTGGTCCCGGTTCTCCGCGACCTGCCGCACCCCGAGTTCATGGAGCAGCCGGACATCGCTCGCGGGGTAGGTCTTGGTGACCACGATGAGGGTCACCTCCTCCCGCTCGCGGCCCGCGGCGGCACAGGCGGCGGTGATCCGCCGCTCCACCGTCGCCAGATTCGCGGCGAGTTCGGACTTTCGCCCCGCCATGTCCCGTGTGTCCCGCACGTTCTGCACATCCCGCTCGTCCCGCATGTCCGCCCCGTCCATCATGCCAGCCAGACATAGCCGGCGAGCCGGCCGGTCGTGCGGTCCCGGCGGTACGAGTAGTGGTCGTCCGACTCGCGGGTGCAGACGTCCGAGCGCCGCAGGTCCAGAACGCCGAGGGAGGCCAGCTGTGCGTGCACACCGCCGACCACGTCGACGGACGGGGTCCCCCAACTGGTCACGGCCCCGGCCTCCGGTACGACGGCGGCGACGTCGTCCCGCATCGTCGCGGGGACCTCGTAGCAGCGTCCGCAGACGGCGGGCCCGGTACGGGCGGTGATCCTTTCGGGCCGGGCGCCGAGCGAGACCATCGCCTCGACGGCGGCGGGCACGACGCCCGCGACCAGACCGGGGCGCCCCGCGTGGGCCGCGGCGGCGACGCCGGCGACCGGGTCGGCCAGCAGGACGGGGACGCAGTCCGCGGTGAGCACGGCGAGGGCGAGACCGCGCCGTACGGTGACGACCGCGTCGACGGCCGGAATGTCGCCGTCGGTCCACGGGCCTTCGGTGACGGCGACATCGCGGCCGTGCACCTGGTTCATCCAGACGACCCGCGCGGGGTCGATCTCCAGGGACTTCGCCGCGAGGTCGCGGTTGGCACGTACGGCGACGGGGTCGTCACCGACCGCGCCGCCGAGGTTGAGCTCACCGAACGGAGCGGCGCTCACCCCGCCCCACCGGTCGGTGAAGGCGAAGTGCGCGCCGCTCAGTTCTTCGTACTGTCGTATCACTTCAGGTCACTTCAAGAAGTCCGGGACATCCAGCTCCTCGGCCTGGCTGTCCTGGTACGGACGGGCCGGCGGGACCTGCGGCTGGTTGACCGTCGAGAGCGGCTTCTCGTTGACCGGGGCCGGGTCGACCCGGATCTGGCTCTCCTCGCGCGGCGGCACCGTGCCGAGCCCGCCCGCGGAGCGGCCGGTCTCGGCCGGGCGGGCCGGGGTCTGCGGTTCGTCGCGCTTGCCGGAGCCCGCGCCGAGCACGGTCTCGCGCCGGGTCGGCGGCTGTCCGCCGTCGAAGCCGGCCGCGATGACGGTGACCCGTACCTCGTCGCCCAGGGCGTCGTCGATGACCGCGCCGAAGATGATGTTGGCCTCGGGGTGGGCGGCCTCGCTGACCAGCTGTGCGGCCTCGTTGATCTCGAAGAGACCGAGGTCGGAGCCGCCGGAGATGGAGAGCAGGACGCCGCGGGCGCCGTCGATGGACGCCTCCAGGAGCGGCGAGGAGATCGCCATCTCCGCCGCGGCCACCGCCCGGTCGTCACCCCGGGCGGAGCCGATGCCCATGAGTGCCGAGCCGGCCTCGGACATCACGGACTTCACGTCGGCGAAGTCCAGGTTGATCAGCCCGGGGGTGGTGATGAGGTCGGTGATGCCCTGGACACCCGACAGCAGCACCTGGTCCGCGGACTTGAACGCGTCGAGCACGCTGACCTGGCGGTCCGAGATGGACAGCAGCCGGTCGTTGGGGATGACGATGAGGGTGTCGACCTCTTCGCGGAGCTCGGCGATGCCGTCCTCCGCCTGATTGGCGCGGCGCCGGCCCTCGAAGGTGAACGGGCGGGTGACCACACCGATCGTGAGGGCGCCGAGCGAGCGCGCGATGTTGGCCACGACGGGTGCGCCGCCGGTGCCGGTGCCGCCCCCCTCGCCCGCGGTGACGAAGACCATGTCGGCCCCCTTGAGGACCTCCTCGATCTCCTCGCGGTGGTCCTCGGCCGCCTTGCGGCCGACCGCCGGGTTGGCGCCGGCGCCGAGGCCACGGGTGAGTTCCCTGCCGACGTCGAGCTTGACGTCGGCGTCGCTCATCAACAGGGCTTGCGCGTCCGTGTTGATCGCGATGAACTCGACGCCCTTGAGACCGACCTCGATCATTCGGTTGATGGCATTGACACCACCGCCGCCGACACCGATGACCTTGATGACTGCGAGGTAGTTCTGCGGTGCTGCCACGTCGAAGGCCTCTCGCCTCGAGTTACGTGTCGTCACGGAGCTGATGTGGCGCCGTGACGACTGATGCCGATGGGACGGTCCGAATCGCCGACCCAAACCCTCACGTTGAAGTTCAGGGTTACCAGTGTGTCCGCTTCATGGACTCTTCCGGACAGGACACTAAGTCGACAAGTGGCGCGCGTTCAACGAACACGCCGAACCTCCCGTTTTTCTTTTCACCCTATGTGATCACCCATAGCGCTGACCAACCAGGGTGCTGGCCAGCGCAGATGTCCGTCAACTCCCGGACACGGCAGGCGCCGTGGGTGCGCTCACATCGAAGTGCCCCGCCTTGGGGACCGCTTTCATGAGGGCGGTGAGCGCACGCGCCTTGGCCGGCCCGTCCTCCCCGCTTCCCCACATCACCGTACGTCCACCGGTCAGCTCCAGGGCGATGGAATCGTACGATCGGACCCTGAGGGCCCTGGTCTCCCTGGCTACCGCGCCGGGGAGTTCGCTCCGGACGGCCACCGCTTCGAGCATCAGCCGGTCGGTGCCGAAGCGACCGGAACCGGCCGATCGACCGACCGTCATTTTCAGCAGCGGGACACCGCGGGGCGCCTTGTCGACGGTGGCGAAACGGACACCCTCGGCGTCCATTTCGATGAACTTTGCGCCTTTTTCAATGAGCAGAGCGGGCTTTCGCTCGATCACTTTCAGACTGATTCCGTCCGGCCATGACCGGCCGACGTCGACGGAGTCGATACGGGGCAGTTTCCGCAGCAGCCGGGACTCCACCGCGTCCATGTCGACGGAGACCAGCGGCTCCCCGAGGGGAACCGCCGCCACCGACTCGACCTCGGCACGGGAGAGCACCTCGGTGCCGGACGTGGTCACCGTCCCGACGCGGAGCCACTGGGAGCCGTAGAGCGCCCAGAGCACCGCACCGGTCAGCACGGCCGCGGCGGTCACCGCGATCAGCAGCCGGGGGCGCGGCAGCCGGAACCGGCCGCCCCCGCCCCCCTCACCGGGATGGCCGGAGACCGGCTTCGGTCGTGCGCCGCGCTCGGCGGTCGTCGGTCCGGCCACGCTGCTGCCTCCTGCCTGCGCCTACGCCCTCCGGCGTGCGGCGATCGCCTCGTACACCATGCCGACGAGCAGGTCGTCGGCGTCCCTGCGACCGAACTCGGCCGCCGCGCGCGACATCTCGAACAGCCGGTGCGGATCGGCGAGCACGGGAAGCACCTGGCTCTGGACCCACTCGGGCGTCAGATCCGCGTCGTCGACCAGCAGTCCGCCGCCGGCCTTCACCACCGGCTGCGCGTTGAGCCGCTGTTCGCCGTTGCCGATGGGCAGCGGGACGTACGCGGCGGGCAGGCCGACGGCGGAGAGTTCGGCGACGGTCATCGCGCCCGCGCGGCAGAGCATCATGTCGGCCGCGGCGTACGCGAGGTCCATCCGGTCGACATACGGTACCGGGATATAGGGCGGCATACCGGGCATGTTGTCCACGCGCGGCATTTCGTTCTTCGGGCCGACCGCGTGCAGGATCTGGATCCCGGAGCGCTGGAGCACGGGGGCGATCTGCTGGACCACCTCGTTGAGCCTGCGCGCGCCCTGCGAGCCGCCGGAGACCAGCAGCGTCGGCAGGTTGGGGTCGAGCCCGAAGGCTGCCCGGGCCTCGGGGCGCACCCGGGCGCGGTCCAGGGTGGCGATGGTGCGGCGCAGCGGGATGCCGATGTAGCGGGCGTCACGCAGCTTGCTGTCGGGCGTGGAGACGGCCACCGCGGCCGCGTACCGCGAGCCGATCTTGTTGGCCAGTCCGGGCCTGGCGTTGGCCTCGTGGACGATGATCGGCACCCCGAGCCGCTTGGCCGCGAGATAGCCGGGCAGAGCGACGTAGCCGCCGAAGCCGACCACGCAGTCCGCCTTGGTGCGCTCCAGGATCTGCTCGGCCGCCTTGATCGTGCCGCGCAGCCGCCCCGGGACGGTGATCAGTTCGGGGGTGGGCCTGCGCGGCAGCGGTACGGCGGGGATGAGCCCGAGCTCGTACCCGCGCTCGGGTACGAGCCTGGTCTCCAGCCCCCGCTCCGTGCCGAGGGCCGTGATCCCCACGGTGGGGTCCTGCCTGCGCAGGGCATCCGCGAGGGCGAGCGCGGGCTCGATGTGGCCGGCGGTCCCCCCACCGGCGAGTACGACATGCACCGAAATTCACCGCTCTCCGGACGGACGCTTCTTGACGCGCCGTCTCATCGTCTTCCAACTCACCCCGGGCCGCTTCCTGCCGAGGACAGGCTGCCGGACGGCCAGGGCCGCCTTCGCGGCGGGATCCTCCCGTGCGAACGCGATCAGCAGCCCGACCGCGAACATCGCCGGCAGCAGGGCCGACCCTCCGTAGGAGAACAGCGGGAGCGGGACTCCGGCGATCGGCAGCAGGCCGAGCACCGCACCGATGTTGATCACGGCCTGCACCGTGATCCAGGTGGTCACGCCTCCCGCGGCGTACCTCACGAAGGGGTCCTCCGTGCGTCCGGCCACGCGAATACCCGCATAGCCTAGAGCCGCGAACAGTGCGAGCACCGACAGCGTCCCCGCCAGCCCCAGTTCCTCCCCGGTGATGGCGAAAATGAAGTCGGTGTGCGGTTCGGGCAGTTGACCCCACTTTTCCACACTCGCGCCGAGGCCGGAACCGAACCATCCGCCGGAGGCGAGGGCGTAGATTCCGTGGACGGCCTGCCAGCACTCGCCCTCGGGCCCCAGGTCCTTGGCGGCGATGCAGCCGAACCGGTCGAGCCGGTTCTGGCTGGTCTGGATGAGCATGAAGCCGATCAGCCCGGCGACCCCGAGCACCCCGGCGAAGAGCCGGGTGGGGGCGCCGGCCAGCCAGAGCAGCCCGAAGAGGATCGCCGTGAGGATGATCGCGGTGCCCATGTCGCCGCCGAGCATGATCAGTCCGAGCAGCAGGAAGCCGCCGGGGACCAGGGGCACCAGGAGATGTTTCCATTGGGTGAGCAGCCGTTTGTCGTTCTTGCGGGCGAGCAGGTCGGCGCCCCACAGGACGAGGGCGAGCTTGGCGAACTCGCTGGGCTGGAGCTGGAACGGGCCGCCGAAGTAGATCCAGTTCTGGTTGCCGTTGACGGACCGCCCTATCCCGGGGACCTGGACGAGCGCCATCAGGAAGACGGTGGTGACCAGCATGGGGTACGAGAGGGCGCGGTGCAGTTTGACGGGCATCCGGGCGGCGGCGTACAGCAGTCCGGCGCCGAGGATCACCGCGAGGAACTGTTTGCGGAAGAAGTAGGTCGCGGGCAGCGAGTTCTGGAGCGCGTAGATCATCGACGCGGAGTAGACCATCACCAGGCCCAGCACGGTGATCAGCAGGCCGCTGCCGAGGATCACGTAGTAGGCGGTGAGCGGCCGGTCCCAGGCCCGTCGCAGCCGCTCGTAGAAGCGCCTGGTGCGGGCGGAACGGGGCGGGCGGGGGGTCCTGGCTCCCCTGCCCCCGCGCCGGGCCGCGGGCGGCCTGCGTACGGCGGCGCCGGGCGCCCTGCCGCGGAGCGCGGTGGCTCCGCCGAACGCGGGCAGGCCCGCGAGGCCCCAGCGGATCGCCGCGGGTCCGCGTTCCCGGTCCGCGATGTCGTCGGCCGGCATCGTCGCTGTCCCCTCCAGTCGTGCCTGGCGCGGCCGTCACGGCTGTCGCGGATGTCGCGGCGTTCGGCGGGCCGGGGCGTGTTCGGCGGGGCCGCCGCTGTCGCGGCCCCGGGAACAGTTCAGCACGGCGCCGTGGCCGGACCGGTCAGGCGTGCTCGGCGGCTACGGACTCATTCGTCCAGGGCGTGTACCGCGTCGGCGAACGCCTCGCCTCGTTTGTTGTAGTTGACGAACATGTCCATCGAGGCACAGGCGGGGGCCAGCAGGACCGTGTCCCCCGGTCGCGCGAGCCGCGCCGCTTCGCGGACCGCCGCCGACATCACCCCAGTGTCCGTCCGGTCGAGGTCCACGACCGGGACGTCGGGGGCGTGTCGCGCGAGTGCTTCGCGGATGAGGGCACGGTCGGCCCCGATCAGGACCACGCCGCGCAGCCGTTTCGCGGCGGCGGTGACGAGTTCGTCGAAGCTCGCGCCCTTGGCGAGGCCGCCCGCGATCCAGACGATCGGGTCGTACGACGCGAGGGAGGCCTCCGCGGCGTGCGTGTTGGTGGCCTTGGAGTCGTCGATGTACGTGACGCCCCCGATCTCCGCGACGCGCTCGATGCGGTGCGGGTCGGGGCGGAACGCGCGCAGTCCGTCGCGTACGGCGGCGGGTTCGACACCGTACGCGCGGGCGAGGGCCGCGGCGGCGAGGGCGTTGGCGATGTTGTGCGGGACCGGCGGGTTCACGTCGGAGACCTGGGCCAGCTCCTGGGCCTGCTCGCGGCGGTTCTCGACGAAGGCCCGGTCGACCAGGATGCCGTCCACGACGCCGAGTTGGGAGGGGCCCGGGGTGGAGAGGGTGAAGCCGATCGCCCGGCAGCCTTCCTCGACGTCGGCCGCGCGGACCAGGTCCTCGGTGGCCGGGTCGGCCGCGTTGTAGACGCACGCGACGGTGTTGCCCTCGTAGATCCGGCCCTTGTCGGCGGCGTACGCGGCCATGGAGCCGTGCCAGTCGAGGTGGTCGGGGGCGAGGTTGAGCACGGCCGCGGAGTGGGCGCGCAGGCTCGGCGCCCAGTGGAGCTGGTAGCTGGACAGTTCCACGGCGAGGACGTCGTACGTCTCCTCGCCGGTGACGGCGTCCAGCAGCGAGACGCCGATGTTGCCGACGGCGGCCGTGCGCAGCCCCGCCGCGGTCAGGATCGAGGCGAGCATCCTGACCGTCGTGGTCTTGCCGTTGGTGCCGGTGACGGCCAGCCAGGCGGCGGCTCCGGGCTTCCGCAGCCGCCAGGCCAGTTCGACGTCGCCCCAGATCTCCACGCCGGCCGCCGCGGCGGCCGCGAAGAGCGGCTTGCCGGGCCCCCAGCCGGGGGCCGTGACGATCAGCTCGGTGCCCTCGGGCAGGGTCGCCCCGTCGCCGAGGCGCACCGTCACGCCGAGCTTCTCCAGCTCGGCGGCCTGGGCGCGGGCCCGCTCGTCGTCCGTGTCGTTGACGACGGTGACGACGGCGCCGAGACCGTGCAGCACCCGGGCCGCCGGGATCCCGGAGACCCCGAGACCCGCGACGGTGACCCGCTTGCCCTGCCAGTTCACTTCTCTGCCGCCCAGCCCGCGTAGAAGAGTCCGAGACCGACGATGACGCACATGCCCTGGATGATCCAGAACCGGACCACCACAAGGACTTCCGACCACCCCTTGAGTTCGAAGTGGTGCTGGAGTGGCGCCATACGGAAGACGCGCTTGCCGGTCATCTTGAAGGAGCCGACCTGGATGACCACCGACATGGTGATCATCACGAAGAGGCCGCCGAGGATCGCCATCAGGAACTCGGTGCGCGAGCAGATCGCCAGACCTGCGAGCGCGCCGCCGAGGGCGAGCGATCCGGTGTCACCCATGAAGATCTTGGCGGGGGAGGTGTTCCACCACAGGAAGCCGAAGCAGGAACCCATGAGCGCGGAGGCGACGACCGCGAGGTCGAGTGGATCTCGTACCTCGAAACAGGCGTTGGGGTTGGTCAGGGTCATCGCGTTGGCGCAGGACTCCTGGAACTGCCACAGCCCGATGAAGGTGTACGCGCCGAAGACCATCACCGAGGCGCCGGTCGCGAGGCCGTCCAGACCGTCCGTCAGGTTCACGCCGTTGGACATGGCGAGGATCATGAACAGCGCCCAGACCACGAAGAGCACCGGGCCGATGGACCAGCCGAAGTCCGCGACGAACGACAGCCTGGTGGAGGCCGGTGTGTTGCCCCGGTAGTCGGCGAACTGGAGCGAGAGCACCGCGAAGGCGATGCCGACGATGAGCTGGCCCGCCATCTTGGCCTTGGCGCGCAGTCCCAGGGACCGCTGCTTCACGATCTTGATGTAGTCGTCGAGGAACCCGACGAGCCCCATTCCCGCCATCAGGAACAGGACGAGGAGACCGGAGAAGGACGGGGTCTCGCTGGTGAGCACCTTCGCCAGGGCGTACGCGATGAGCGTGGCCAGGATGAAGGCGATGCCGCCCATCGTGGGCGTGCCCTTCTTGCTGCCGTGGGTACGGGGTCCGTCGTCCCGGATGAACTGCCCGTACCCCTTCCTCGCCAGCAGCTTGATCAGCAGCGGTGTGCCGATCAGGGTGAGGAAGAGCCCGATGGCTCCCGCGAAGAGGATCTGCCTCATCGGCCGGCGACCTCGCCCTCGGTGGCGTTCTCCAGCAGTGCCTGGGCGACCTTTTCGAGGCCGACCGACCTGGAAGCTTTCACCAGCACGACGTCTCCCGGACGCAGTTCACTGCGCAACAGGTCGATCGCCGCCCGCGCGTCGGACACGTGCACCGACTCCTCACCCCACGAACCCTCGTTGTAAGCGCCCATTCGCAGCCAGGCCGCTTCCCTGCCCCCGACTGCCACGAGCTTGCTGACGTTGAGCCGGACGGCGAGCCGTCCGACCGCGTCGTGCTCGGACAGCGACGCGTCACCCAGCTCGGCCATCTGCCCGAGCACCGCCCATGTACGGCCCCCCTCGGCCCGTGAGGCACCACCCATGGCGACCAGCGCACGGAGCGCCGCTCTCATGGATTCGGGGTTCGCGTTGTAGGCGTCGTTGACGATCGTCACGCCGTCCGCGCGCTCGGTGACCTCCATACGCCAGCGGGAGAGGGTTCCCGCCTCGGAGAGCGCCACTGCGATCTCGTCGACGGACATGCCCAACTCATGGGCGACGGCGGCCGCGGCGAGCGCGTTCGACACGTGGTGCTCACCGTACAGCCGCAGCGTCACCTCGCTGCACCCGGAGGGTGTTCGAAGGCTGAACGCGGGCTGTCCGGTGGCTGTGAGACGGACGTTCTCTGCCTGTACGTCTGCTTCGCCCGACTCCCCGAAGAGCACGACGCGCGCCTTCGTGCGCGACGCCATGGCGCGAACGAGCGGGTCGTCGGCGTTGAGGACGGCGACCCCGCCGTCGGCGGCGGACGGCAGGGACTCGACCATTTCGCCCTTGGCCTGGGCGATCTGTTCCCGGCCGCCGAACTCGCCGATGTGCGCGGTGCCGACGTTCAGGACGAGGCCGACGGTGGGCGGGACGAGTCCGGTGAGGTAGCGGATGTCCCCGATGTAGCGCGCGCCCATTTCGAGCACGAGGAAGCGGGTGTCCTGTTCGGCGCGGAGCGCGGTGACGGGCAGCCCGATCTCGTTGTTCAGGTTGCCTTCCGGCCAGACCGTGGGGCCCGCGCGTCGCAGGAGCTGCGCGATCAGGTCCTTGGTGCTGGTCTTTCCGGCCGATCCGGTCAGCGCGACGGTGGTGGCGCCGAGGCGCTCCACGACGGTACGGGCGAGGGCGCCGAGGGCCTGGACGACATCGTCGACGACGATGGCGGGCACGCCGACGGGGCGGGTGGCCAGCACGGCCACCGCGCCCGCCTCGACGGCGCGGCGCGCGTAGTCGTGGCCGTCGACCCGGTCGCCGGCGAAGGCGGCGAAGAGGCCGCCCGGCTCGACGGCGCGGGAGTCGTACACGACGGAGCCGGTGACGCGGACGGCCGGATCCGGTATGTCGTGCGGCTGCCCGCCGACGATGGCGGCGATCTCGGCGAGAGAGAGGGCGATCACTGGGTCATCCCTGACTGTTGTTCTCGTTGCGGGGCGCGGGGTGGCGGTGGTCGGAGCCTGCGTCGGGGCGCAGGGAGCGTTCGATGGCCGCGCGCAGGACCTGGCGGTCGTCGAAGGCGCGTACCACTCCGGCGACGTCCTGGCCCTGCTCGTGGCCCTTGCCCGCGATCAGTACGGTGTCGTCGGCCGCGGCGCGGGCCACGGCCGCGGCGATGGCGGAGGCCCGGTCGGCGTCGACGAGGACGTCGCCGCGCTCGTGGACCGGGACCTCGGCGGCGCCCGCGAGCATCGCGGCGAGGATCGCCAGCGGGTCCTCGCCGCGCGGGTTGTCGGAGGTGAGTACGGCGGTGTCGGCGAGGCGGGCGGCGGCGGCGCCCATGGGCCCGCGTTTGGTCCGGTCGCGGTCCCCGCCGCAGCCGAGGACGATGTGCACCTTGCCCTTGGTGACCTTGCGCAGGGAGCGCAGCACCGATTCGACGGCGTCCGTCTTGTGCGCGTAGTCGACGACGGCGAGGTACGGCTGTCCCGCGTCCACGCGCTCCAGCCGGCCCGGCACGCCGGGGACGGCGGCGATGCCGTCGGCGGCGGTCTGCGGGTCGATCCCGGCGACCGCCAGGGTGACGATCGCGGCGAGGGTGTTGGCGACGTTGAACGGTCCCGGCAGCGGCGCCTCGGCGGTGACCTGCTCGCCGCGGGGGCCGACGGCGGTGAAGGTGGATCCGTGCGAGCCGACCTGGACGTGTTCGGCGCGCCAGTCGGCGTCGGGGTGCCCCTCGGCGGAGAAGGTCGTGACGGGGACGCCGGACTCGCCGGCGAGCCTGCGGCCGTACGCGTCGTCGATGTTCACGACGCCGGTCCTGCTGCGCTCGGGGGTGAACAGCCGCGCCTTGGCCTGGAAGTAGTCCTCCATGTCGGAGTGGAACTCCATGTGCTCCGGGCTGAGGTTGTTGAAGACGGCGACGTCGAAGACGCAGCCGTCGACCCGGCCGAGCACCAGGGCGTGGCTGGAGACCTCCATGGCGACCGAGCGGACGCCGCGTTCGCGCATGACCGCGAAGAGCGCCTGGAGGTCGGTGGCCTCGGGGGTGGTGCGCTCCGACTTGAGGCGCTCGTCCTCGATGCGTGTCTCCACCGTGCCGATGAGGCCCGTACGGTGGCCCGCGCCGCGCAGTCCGCCCTCGACGAGGTAGGCGGTGGTGGTCTTGCCCGAGGTGCCGGTGATGCCGATCTGGAGCAGATCGGTGCCGGGGTTCCCGTAGATCGCGGCGGCGAGCTCGCCCATGCTGCCGCGCGGGTCGGGCACGGTGAGGACGGGCAGCCCGGTGGCGGCGGCGCGGTCGGTGCCGGCGGGGTCCGTGAGGATCGCGACGGCTCCGAGGTCCGCGGCCTGGCCGGCGAAGTCCGCCCCGTGGAGGCGGGCGCCGGGGAGCGCGGCGTACACGTCCCCCGGGCGCACGGCGCGCGAGTCGTGGGTGATCCCGGTGGCTTCGCCCGGTCCGGCCGTCCCGGCGCCCGGTGCCTCGGCGCCCAGCCGGGCGGCCAGCTCGGCGAGGGAGGTCGGGCGGACCCGGTCCGGACGGGGCGTCCCCGGAGTGTTCACAGGGGCGTCCTTGGAGGGGGTTCGGTACTGATCAGCTTGTGGCACGGCGGTGAGCGTACCGGGAGGGGCGGGCGGCGAGCCAAGTGAGGCGGGCCGGTGCGCGGGCGGTTCGGGGTGGTTCCCGGAATCGGGGGTGATCGTTGTCACTGGGACTTTCCCTGGGGTCACTCGCCGGGTTTGAAGCTGACCGGCAGCCGGGCGGGTTTGCTGCCGGTCGGTTCGACCCGCAGTGTCTTGAGAGCGAACTCCATGACCTTCTTGTAGATGGGTCCGCAGATCTGTCCGCCGAAGTAACTGCCGCTGGTGGGGTTCTGGATGGCGCAGTAGACGGTGATCTGCGGGTCGTCGGCGGGCGCGAAGCCGGCGAACGAGGCGGTGTAGCCCTTGTAGACGCCGAGCTTCGGGTCGACCCGGTTGGCCGTACCGGTCTTGCCCGCGATGCGGTAGCCGGGGATCTGGGCCTTGGTGCCGGTGCCCTCCACGTCGGCGACGACCGACTCCAGCATGGTGGCGAGCGTCTTGGCGGTCTTCTCGCTGACCACTCTGGTCTTCTGGGGCGCGGGCGCCGCGGTGAAGCGGTTGTCGGGGCCGTTGGTGCCGCGGATCAGGGTGGGGTCGATCCGTACGCCGCCGTTGGCGATGGTCGAGTAGACGGAGGCGGCCTGCACGGCGTTGAGGGAGAGCCCCTGGCCGAAGGGGATCGTGTACTGCTGCGAGGTGGACCAGTCCTTCGGCTCGGCGAGGATGCCGCGGGTCTCGCCCGGGTAGCCGAGGCCGGTCGGCTGTCCCATGCCGAACTTCTCCAGATATGAGTGGAGCACCTCGTTGGCCTCGGGCTGGGTCTTGCCGAGCTGCCCCGTGGCGAGGATGGTGCCGATGTTGCTGGACTTGGCGAGGACGCCGTTGAGGGTCAGGTACCAGGTGGGGTGGTCGATGTCGTCCTTGAAGAGCCGGTCGCCGCGGTGCAGCCGGTTGGGGACGACGACATGGGTGCCGGGGGTGGCGGCCTCCTCCTCCAGTACGGCGGCCATGGACATGACCTTGGCGGTGGAGCCGGGTTCGTACACGTCCTGGAGCGCCGCGTTGCCCATGGCGGCGGCGTTGGCCTGGGCGAGGTTGTTGGGGTCGAAGCCGGGGGCGTTGGCCATGGCGAGGACCTCGCCGGTCCTGGTGTTCTGGACCACCACGTAGCCGCGGTCGGCCTTGGACTCCTTGACCTGGTCGGCGATGGCCTGCTGGGCCGCCCACTGGATGTCCCGGTCGATGGTCAGCTCGATGTCGGAGCCGGGTACGGCGGGCGTCTCGCGGGAGGTGGCGGTGGGGACCCGGCGTCCGCCGGACTGGGCGTAGGTGACCTTGCCGTCCTTGCCCGCGAGTTCCTTGTCGAGCATGGACTCGATGCCGCCTCCGCCGCGCCCGGCGGCGTTGACGTATCCGAGTATCCCGGCGGCGAGGTCGCCGTTGGGGTAGACGCGTTTGCTGCTGGGCTCCTGGAAGACGCCCGCCAGCACGCTGACGGAGCCCTCGGCGGACTTCTCCTTGCTCGCCTTCTCGGCGAGCACCCGCTTGAGGTCCTTGATCTGGTTCCAGACCTGCGGGGTCTGCCGGCGGGCCAGCACCGCGTAGCGCGACTTGGGGGTCTTGAGTTTCCCGGCCAGTTCGGCGGTGTCGGTGCCGAGGATCGGCGCGAGCAGCGCGGCGGCCTGTTCCGGGGCGTCGGGAACCTTGCTGAAGTCGGGGGTGAACATCGACGGGTCGGCGGTGATGTCGTACGCGTCGTCGCTGGTGGCGAGCGCGACCCCGGAGCGGTCGGTGATCTGGCCGCGCTCGGCCGCGATGGTGTGGCTGAGGTAGCGGCTCTTCTCCGCCTTGGCGGCGTACGCGCTGGCGTCGACGGCCTGCACCTGGAGCAGCCGGACGACGAAGACCAGCATGACGAGGCTCAGGCCGAGGCCGACGAGCCGGAGCCGCGGGCGCGGGTTGCCGAGCTGGATCCTGCGCGCGGCGCCGGGGCCGTTACCGGGACGGCGCGGCGCGGGGCGGGCGGCCGGGCGGGACGGGGTGCGGGGGCGTCCGCCGTTGCCGGAGCGCGCGGGGTTCGGTACCCGGCGGCGCGGTGGTTCCTTGGGGGGCACTGCGTCACCTGCCGGGGGTCGTCGGGGCCGGCGTGCCGGATGCCGGTACGGGGGACGGCGAGGTCTCCGCCAGGACGGAGGGCCGGGCGAAGGGCTCCGCGGAAGGCCCTGCGGAGGGCTCCACGGAGGGCGCCGCGGGCGGCTGCGGGGCGGACTGGGCGGAGGGCTGGGCCCCGGGCGCCGTGGGGGCCGCGCCGGGGGCGCCGCGCACCGTACCGTCGGGATCGAGGAAGGCCGGGCTGCCGCCGGGCACCATGCCCAGCTCGCGGGCGCGCCGCTCCAACGCGTACGGGGCGGAGAGATCGTCCACGTCCCGTTGCAGCGCCTGCTGTTCGTCGGTGAGGTCGGTGGTGCGCTTCTTCAGGTCGGTCAGTCGGAAGGAGCCCTCGCTGAGGGCGGAGTTCAGCAGCAGCAGGGCGATCAGGCCGCCGCCGAGGAGCAGCACGACCAGCAGGACGAAGGGGGTGCGGGCCGCCGAGCTGTTCCCGGCGGGCAGCACCTGGGCGAGGCGGGCGGCCCGCCCCTTCAGCTGCGTGCCCGGCCCCTTCATCACAGGACGTCCTCCCGGATCCGCTGCGCCCCCCGGAGCCGGGCGGGGGCGGCGCGGCGGTTCTCCGCGACCTCTTCCTCGGTGGGGAGTTCCGCGCCGCGGGTGAGCAGCTTCAGCCGGGGCTGGTAGCGCTCGGGGACGACGGGCAGGCCGGGCGGGGCGGTGTTGGCGGCCCCGGCCGCGAAGACCTGCTTGACCAGGCGGTCTTCGAGCGAGTGGTACGAGAGGACCGCGATCCGGCCGCCGACCGCGAGGCTCCGTACGGCGGCGGGGACGGCCCGTTCCAGCACGGGCAGTTCACCGTTGACCTCGATGCGCAGGGCCTGGAAGGTGCGCTTGGCGGGGTTGCCGCCGGTGCGCTTGGCGGCCTGCGGGAGGGCGTCGCGGATCAGCTCGACGAGGCGGGCGCTGCGGCTGAAGGGCTCCTTGTCCCGCTCCCTGACGACCGCGGACACGATGCGTTTGGCCTGCTTCTCCTCGCCGTACGCGCGCAGGATGCGGACCAGTTCGCCGGGCGGGTAGGTGTTGAGGACCTCGGCGGCGCTGACACCGGTCGTCTGGTCCATCCGCATGTCGAGCGGCGCGTCCTGGGCGTACGCGAAGCCGCGGTCGGCCTCGTCGAGCTGCATCGAGGAGACGCCGAGGTCGAAGAGGACGCCCTGGACGCGGGGGACGGACAGCCGGTCGAGCACCTCGGGCAGTTCGTCGTAGACGGCGTGCACGAGGGTGGCCCGGTCCCCGTAGGCGGCGAGGCGTTCGCGGGAGAGCCGCAGCGCCTCCTGGTCGCGGTCGAGCGCGACGAGCCGCGCGGCGGGGAAGGTGGCGAGCAGTGCCTCGCTGTGTCCGCCGAGGCCGAGCGTGCAGTCGACGACGACGGCGCCGGGCTCGGCGAGGGCGGGGGCCAGCAGGTCGAGGCACCGCTGGAGCATCACCGGTACATGCCGGACCTGGTTCATGCGCCCTCTCAAGTACGGACGGTCGTACGTACCGCCGAGCGGGAAGGGGCCGAGCCGCACGTACGCCGCGTTATGCGGGAAAATTCGGGATGCGTTCTGGCACGGGTTCAGGGTGTGTCCGTGAACTTCGCGCCACTTTAGTCCACGGTTCGCGGTGGTTCCGGGCCACCCGGCCGGTCAGCGCGTCGCGGGGTCCTCGCGCCGTCATCGCGCCATTCCGCGAAAGGCGTTCTTCACCCGTTCGGCCGCACCGTACTCGACCTTGTGGGTTAGCTCACACCAAGCCGCGATGACGTTCTTTGTCCACTCTCACGGCGGGCCTCCCCGGGCTGTGCCGACTAACGTCACAGGTATGCCGACTTCCGCACATCTCCCCGCAGAGCCCTCAGGGGCCTCCGCCGACGCGGCCCGCACCGGCGGCACCGTCACCGACCGGCTCGTCGACGCGAACCACGCGTACGCGGCCGGATTCACCGATCCGGGTATGGACGCCCGCCCGGTGCTCCAGGTCGCCGTCGTCGCCTGCATGGACGCCCGGCTCGACCTGCACGACGCCCTGGGGCTCTCCCTGGGCGACTGTCACACCATCCGCAACGCGGGCGGCGTCGTCACCGACGACGTGATCCGCTCGCTCACCATCAGCCAGCGGGCGCTCGGCACGCGCAGTGTCGTCCTGATCCATCACACCGGCTGCGGGCTGGAGAGCCTCACCGAGGAATTCCGGCACGAACTGGAGATGGAGGTCGGCCAGCGGCCGGCGTGGGCCGTCGAGGCGTTCCGCGATGTCGATCAGGACGTGCGCCAGTCCATGCAGCGCATACGAACCTCGCCATTCCTTCCGCACACCGACGATGTCCGCGGCTTCGTCTTCGACGTGAGGACGGGACTCCTGCGGGAAATCGATCCGGTCGGCTGACAGGCCGACTGAGCAGGAACGCCCCGCCCGTACGTATGGAACGGGGGCGTTAACCAGACCCGAAAGACAGCAAAGCAGACATAACCCACCGACTTATCCACAGGCGGATGACACGAAGCGGTAACGGCAACAAGAATGCGTATGCGACAGCGTTCCGGAACTTTCCGGGGACGGTGTCCGTGTTTCGGGGAGGGCCGGGCCGTCTGATGAGCATCGGCCCGTTGAAAGGGCCGAGGAGGGCCGGGTGACGACCTATGACGATCGAGCGAGCCTCACAGATCTGACCACCACAGCGGAGCGTGTGCGCGCATCGGTGGAGGGTGTGATCGAGGGCAAGCCTGAGGTCGTACGGCTTTCGCTGACCGTGCTCCTCGCCGAGGGCCATCTTCTGATCGAGGATGTTCCCGGCGTGGGCAAGACCATGCTGGCCAAGGCGCTGGCGCGTTCCATCGACTGTTCGGTGCGGCGTATCCAGTTCACCCCCGACCTGCTGCCTTCGGACATCACCGGAGTGTCGATCTACGACCAGCAGCGGCGGGAATTCGAGTTCAAACCGGGAGCGATCTTCGCGCAGATCGTGATCGGCGACGAGATCAACCGCGCCTCGCCCAAGACCCAGTCGGCGCTGCTGGAGTCCATGGAGGAGCGTCAGGTCACCATCGACGGGAAGACCTACGAACTGCCCGGCCCGTTCATGGTGGTGGCCACCCAGAACCCGGTCGAGATGGAGGGCACGTACCCGCTGCCCGAGGCGCAGCGCGACCGCTTCATGGCCCGGGTGTCGATCGGCTACCCGAGCGCGGAGGCCGAGTTGCAGATGCTGGACGTGCACGGCGGGGTCTCGCCGCTGGACGACCTCCAGCCGGTGGCGCACGCGCACGACATCGTCAAACTCATCGACGCCGTGCGCACGGTCCATGTCGCCGAGTCCGTCCGGCGGTACGCGGTGGAGCTGGTGGCGGCGACCCGTAACCATCCCGATCTCAGACTCGGCGCCTCGCCGCGCGCCACACTCCATCTGCTGCGCGCGGCGAAGGCCGCCGCGGCGCTCGACGGCCGGGAGTACGCACTCCCCGACGACGTGCAGGCGCTGGCCTCCGCGGTGCTCGCGCACCGGCTGCTGCCCACGGCCCAGGCCCAGTTGAACCGGCGTACGGCGGAGCAGGTCGTCCAGGACATCATCCAGCGGACCCCGGTGCCCACGGCGGACGGCGGCCGGACCACCGTGGGCCGCCCGGCTCCCGGCGGTGCCACCGGGACGCTCTTCGGCCAGCAGTCCGGCGCCCGGCGGCTGTGATGGCGTCGGGGGGGCCGGCCGCCGGCGACGGCGAGGACAAGGGCGGGGTGCGGGCCGCGCTGTCCGGACTGACCACCCGCGGCCGGTCGTTCCTCGCGGCGGGCATCGCCGCCGCGGTGTGCGCCTATGTCCTCGGCCAGTCGGATCTGCTGCGGGTGGGCCTGCTGCTCGCCGTACTGCCGCTGATCTGCGTGGCGGTGCTGTACCGCACGCGCTACCGGGTGGCGGGCAGCAGACGGCTGACGCCCTCGCGGGTCCCCGCGGGGGCCGAGGCACGGGTGCATCTGCGGATGGACAACGTGACACGGCTGCCCACCGGGCTGCTGATGCTCCAGGACCATGTGCCGTACGTCCTCGGGCCGCGCCCCCGGTTCGTACTGGACCGGGTGGAGCCGGGGGGCCGCCGCGAGGTGTCCTACCGGGTCCGCTCCGATCTGCGCGGGCGCTATCCGCTCGGACCGCTCCAGCTGCGGCTGAGCGACCCGTTCGGGATGTGCGAGCTGACCCGCTCGTTCAGCGCCTTCGACATGCTGACGGTCATCCCGCGCACCGAACCGCTGCCGCCGGTGCGGCTCGCGGGTGAGGCCGCGGGCCACGGCGACGGGAGCCGGCGCTCGCTGGCGCTGGCCGGTGACGACGACGTGATCCCGCGGGGGTACCGGTACGGCGACGACCTGCGCCGGGTGCACTGGCGCTCCACCGCCCGGTACGGCGAGCTGATGGTGCGCCGCGAGGAGCAGCCGCAGCGGGCGCGCTGCACGGTCCTGCTGGACACCCGGCGGATCGCCTACCAGGGCTCGGGTCCCGACGCGGCCTTCGAGTGGGCGGTCTCCGGGGCGGCCTCCGCGCTGGTGCACATGCTGGAACGGGGCTTCGCGGTACGGCTGCTGACCGACACCGGCGGTTCGGTGCCCGGCGAGGGCGCGGACGGCTTCGCGGGGGCCACCCAGGACTCCGCGGACTCGGCCGGGCTGATGATGGACACGCTCGCGGTCGTCGACCACTCCGACGAGGCGGGCCTCTCGCGCTCGTACGACGTGCTGCGCGGCTCCGCCGAAGGGCTGCTGGTGGCGTTCTTCGGCGATCTGGACGAGGAACAGACCGCGGTCGCCGCCCGGATGCGGCAGCGCAGCGGCGCGGCCGTCGCCTTCGTGCTCGACAGCTCCGGCTGGACGCAGGGCCCGAGGGACGACGCCGAGGTCGAGAAGCGGCTGCGGCAACTGCGCGAGACGGGATGGACGGCGCTGGCCGTGCCCTCCGGGGCGGCGCTGCCCGATCTGTGGCGGCAGGCCGGCCGCCAGCACTCGGAATCGGCCGTCGCGGGCGGTACGACAGGCTTCTCCGGAGGATGGTCATGAGCGGTCGCGGACGGCTGGCACTGTGCTCCTTCGCCGCCACGGTGATGGCGGCGGGCGCCCTGACCCCGCTGGTCGAGTCGCCCACCTGGCTGGTCCAGTGCGCATTCATGGTGGCGGTCGTGAGCGGGGTGGGGGCGCTGGCCCGGCGGGTGCCGCTGGCCCGCCCGCTCACCGTCGTGCTCCAGGCGCTCTCGGTCCTGCTGCTGCTCACCCTGGTCTTCGCCAAGGAGCAGGCCCTGTTCGGCTTCGTGCCGACGCCCGACGCCGTCCAGGAGTTCGGCCGGCTGCTGACGTCCGGCGGCGACGACGTCGGACGGTACGCGATACCCGCCCCGGCGACCGAGGGCATCCGGCTGATGCTGATCGGTGGCGTGCTGGTGATCGGTCTCGCGGTGGACACGATCGCGGTGACGTTCCGCAGCGCCGCCCCGGCGGGGCTGCCGCTGCTGGCGCTCTACTCCGTCGCCGCGGGGCTCTCCGGCGGGGCCGGCGGGTGGGTGTGGTTCCTGCTGGCCGCCACCGGCTATCTGCTGCTGCTCCTGGCCGAGGGCCGGGACCGGCTCTCCCAGTGGGGCCGGGTCTTCGGCGGCGCGCCGCGCCCGCCGGGCCGGTTCTCGTCGGCCTTCGACACGAACGGTCGGGCCCCGGTCCGTACGGGCCGCAGGATCGGTGTGGTGGCGCTCGGCGTCGCGCTCGCCGTCCCGGCGGCCCTGCCCGCCCTGGACGGCGGGCTGCTGGCCGGCGCGGGCGCGGGGAACGGCTCGGGGGTGGGCGGCGGGGGCACGATCTCCGCGGTCAACCCGCTGGTGTCGCTCCAGGACAATCTGAACCAGCCCGAGGACCGCGAGGCCCTGCGCTACAAGACCAACGCGAAGGACACGCAGGACCTTTATCTGCGGATCATGGCGCTGGACAAGTTCGACGGCACCTCCTGGCGGTTCTCGCAGCGCAGCGTGGAGGACGTGCCGGACACGCTGCCGACCGCGCCCGGACTCCGGAGCGACGTCGAGGCCACGGAGATCAGGACCACCATCTCGGCGGCCGGGTGGTACCGGCAGAACTACCTGCCGATGCCCTATCCGGCCTCCGAGGTGAAGATCGCCGGGCGCTGGCGCTTCGAGCCGACGGGCCGGACGCTCGTGGGCGACCGGGGCCAGTCGACGCGTGGCGCGCGCTACGAGGTCACCAGCCTCCAGGTGAACCCGACCAGGCAGCAGCTCGCCTCGGCGCCCGCCGCGCCGTCGGCGCTGCTCCGCGAGTACACCCAGGTGCCCTCGGTGCTGCCGGAGGTCGTCAGGTCGACGGCGCTGGAGGTCACCGCGGGGGCGGCGAACGACTACGAGAAGGCCGTCAAGCTCCAGGACTGGTTCGCGCTGGACGGCGGCTTCACGTACAACACCGCCGTCGACTCGGGCACCGGTGTCACGGCCATCACCCGCTTCCTGCGGAACAAGGAAGGATTCTGCGTCCACTTCTCCTTCTCGATGGCGGCGATGGCCCGCACGCTGGGTATCCCGGCGCGGGTCGCGGTCGGCTTCACCCCGGGGACCCCGCAGGCGGACGGCACGATGTCGGTCGGCCTGCGGGACGCGCACGCCTGGCCCGAGCTGTACTTCGAAGGGGTCGGCTGGACCCGTTTCGAGCCGACTCCGAGCCGGGGCAGCACCCCCGACTACACCCGCGAGGAGACCCCGACGGGCACACCGAGCGACTCGGCCGGCGAGGGCACCGACCCGTCCGCCGCGCCGTCCGCGGAGCCGTCGGCCTCGGAGACCTGCCCGGCGCAGGACCAGCGGCTGGGTGAGTGCGACCCGACGGCGGAAGCGGGCGTGCTGCCGCCGACGGACACGGGTACCCCACTGGGGACCGTCATCGCCGTGGTGGCGGGCGCCCTGGCGGTGCTGCTGCTGCCGCTGCTGCCCCTGCTGTGGCGGACACGCGTCAGGGCGGGCCGGCTCGGCTCCGCCGGGCGTACGCCGGAGGACGCCACGGCCCGGACGCTCGCCGCCTGGCGTGAGGTCATCGATACGGCGTGGGACCACGGCATACCGCCCGACGAGTCGGGAACGCCCCGGAAGACCGCCGAGCGGATCGTCCGGCTGGGCGGTCTCGACGGCGAGGCGGCCGCGGCGGTGCACCGGACGGCCGGATCCGTGGAGCAGGTGCTGTACGCGCTGGTGCCGCGGCCGGGCACAGGGCTCGCCGAGGACGCCCGGCTGATCCGGGAGGGCCTGAGCGCGGCCGTCGGCCGGTGGACGCGGCTGCAGGCACTGCTCGCGCCTCGCTCGGCCGTTCGGGTGATCTGGTCCGGGGCCGAGCGGTGGCACGCGGTCACCGCGCGGTGGACGGATCGCCGTCTGGAACTCACCCGCCGGATGGCCACCGCGACGACCCGGCTGCGGTCGTCGCGACAGCGGGGCTGAGGCCCCCGGCGGAAGGCCGTCGGGGGCCACGGGCCTCCGACGGCCGGGAGGACGGAGTACGGCTGAGGGGCGGACGCGCGACGCGTCCGCCCCTCAGCCGTTGCCACCGCCCGGTCGGCCTTCTGCCGACGCCCGGCACACTCGTTCGGAAGCCCGGAAGCCCGGAAGCCCGGAGACCCGGAGACCCGGCAGCCCGAATACGCGAAAGAGCCGGCCCCTGAGGGGACCGGCTCCTTACAGGACTGGTGTCACCGGGTCTGTTCGGTCACTGGCCTGTTCTTTCACTGACCCTGTTCGTCACGGCGGCGCTGCCACCGCTGCTCGATCCGGTTCATCATGGAGCGGCGCTGTCTCGGCTGGTGCCGGTCGGCGGACGCGCCGCCCGCCGCCTGCTGCTCGCCTGGTTTGGGCGCCTTGCGCCAGCCGGTGACCGCCAGGACCGCACAGCCCAGCATGACGAGGAACCCCACCACGCTGATCCAGATCTGCTGGGCGACCATTCCGGCCATGAGGAGCGCGATACCCACCAGGAAGCCTGCGACTGCCTGGTAGACCCGTCGCCGGGTGTACGTACGCAGCCCGCTTCCCTCAAGCGCTGTCGCGAACTTGGGATCTTCGGCGTACAGCGCTCGCTCCATTTGCTCGAGCATTCGCTGCTCGTGCTCCGAGAGCGGCACGGAGTCCTCCTAGTCGTCGGTCGCGGGGGGCGACCGGTATGCGGCTCCTTCAAGGATAGGCAGGGATTCGCCCCCGTGAAACCCGCCCTCAACGCCAAATCGCCATTCCGGGCCGCCATGTCGGCTCGGCCGCTGAGGCGTTGATTCCCCAACCATCGATCCGTCATGCCGGATGGTGTACCCCGATCATACGGCGCCCGGCGCCCCGCTGGGGGGCCTGTGGCGCACTCCATGCGGAGCTGCGCCGCTGATCAGCCACACACGGGGCGTTCCGGACGGCTCACCGGGGGTCTCCGGGCCTCCGGCGATCAGCGCCTTTTCTCACCCAGGACGTGGAGCTGGCTGGCCACGGAGTGGAATGCGGGCAGCTCGGCGGCTGCCGCCTCCAGCTTCAGCAGGGCGTCCAGCGCCCCCGGCTGGGTGTCCACGAGACCGCCGGGCACCAGGTCCGCGAAGACCCGGACCCCGTGGACGGCGCCGACCCGCAGACCGGCCGCGGTGACCAGCTCCGTGAGCTGCTCGGCGTCGAACCGCCGGGGCACCGGGTCGCCGGCGCCCCAGCGGCCCGCCGGGTCGGTGAGCGCCTGCCGGGCCTCCGTGAAGTGCCCGGCGAGCGCCCTGGCCAGCACGGCGCCGCCCAGCCCCGCGGCGAGCAGGCTCAGCTCGCCCTCGGGGCGCAGCGCGTCGACCGCGTTCCGTACCCCCTCGGCCGGATCGTCCACGTACTCCAGGACGCCGTGGCAGAGCACCGCGTCGAAGTTGCCGCGCCCGACCACCTCGAAGAGGCCGTGGATATCACCCTGCACCCCGTGGACCCGCGCGGCGACCCCGGCCTCCGCCGCCCTGCGCTCCAGTGCGAAGAGTGCGTTCGGGCTGGGGTCGACCACGGTCACCCGATGGCCCAGTCGGGCGACGGGCACCGCGAAGTTGCCGGTGCCCCCTCCGGTGTCGAGGACGTCCAGGGTCTCCGTGCCGGCCGCCTCGGCCCGGCGGTCGAGGGCGTCCTTGAGGACCTCCCAGACCACGGCGGTACGGAGGGAGCCTCGGGGGCGCGATGGCGTCTCCCCACCGACGGCAGGGGAAGGGTCCGACACGGCAGTTGACTCCTCGGCGCGGTGCCGCCCCGGCGGGGCGTGGAACAGGACAGACTCCGCCCACCCTATTGCCTCGGCCGTCCCGCCCGGTCACCCTGCGGCATCGCCCTGCCGTGGCTGTTCCTCGCGGGGCTGGGGCAGCACCGGTTCCAGCACGAGGAGGCGCTCCACCAGGCGCAGGAACATCGCCGCGGACCGGAGCAGGTCGTCGGCGTCCCGGCTGCCGGCCGCGCCCGGTATGCCGGCCTCGGCGCGCGCCCTGCGGGTGGCTCCTGCGGCGAAGTGCCCGCTCCATTCGGCCAGCTCGGGCGCGATCTCGGGCAGGACCTCCCACACGCTCCGTATCCGCCTGCGCCGCTGCGGGGTGGTCTCGGGACGGCCGCGGGCCGCGAGGACCGCGGCGGCGGTGCGCAGGGCGGCGAGGTGGGCCGTGGCGTAGCGCTCGTTCGGAGTGTCCAGGGTGGCGGCCTCGTCCAGTCCGCCGCGCGCCTGCGCGAGCAGATCGAGGGCGGCGGGCGGCGCGGTGGCCCGGCGCAGGACGGGGTGGACGTCGCTGGGTGGTCCGGTCAGTGAGGGTGCAGGGCCGTCGGTACGGCGCCGGTGTGCGGCACGTGCGTAGGAACTGGCCATGACGAACCTCCTGTCGTCGCGTGACGGCTTCGTGGCCGTATGTGCCCATCCTGACGGGCACCACTGACAATCGGCCCTGACCTGCACATTCGCCCCGATTGACGGTTATCCGCGACGGAACCGGGGCCGGGGACGGGGCCGGGGACGGGGACGGGGCCGGAAAGACGAAATGCGTCGGGGGGGGGGGGCGGGCTCACCCACAGGCCCCCCCCCCCCCCCCCGGGGCGCCGGGGGGGCGCCGGCGGGGCCCCCCACCCCCCGGGGGCGGGGCCCCCGCCGCCCGGGGGGGGCCCCCCCCCCCGGGGCCCCCCCCCC